>NZ_JCBANG010000007.1:0-123110 GCF_059760905.1 Achromobacter sp. 1011811831 | reverse complement strand
GAACCGGCAGGTTCCGCGCGCCGTTCCCGTCTCGGCCCGTCAGGCCGGCGGCGTCAGCGGAATCGACATCTGGTGATGGAACAGATTGTCGGGATCCACCGAGCGCTTGGTCGCGATCAGCTGGTTGACCTTGTTGCCGTAGTACAGGTGCAGCCAGCCCGGATCGATCTGCGCGTGGGTCTGGTTGGTGTACTTCATGTCCACGTCGGGGTAGTTGATGTAGCAACCCTCGAACGGGGAGCCGGGCTCATAGAGCGGCTTGCCGCCGAACTGCCCGAAGTACTCGTCGTACAGGTCAGAGATCCACTTCAGATAGAACTCGTCGTCGGCCGGATCGGTCCAGTAGACCTGAAACTGCGACTTCAGCAGCGAGGAACGTTGCGGGACGCTGGTGGGGTTGAGCGTTTCATCGTTGCGGTTGATGCGTCCGCCATACGAATCGATCTGAATCAGGGCCTGGTTCAGGCGCGGGTTCGGATTGGCGTTCAGGTACTCCCACATGGCGGTGATTTGCACATCGGTGAAGTTCGCGCGGTGGTAAGAAGACTTGTACTTGCCGCGCTGGTTGCTGCCCGAACTGTTGATGTTCTGCGTCAGCCATAGCCAGTCCATCAGTCGCGCATCGTCCACCGGATGGGACAAGTCCAGCGGCGCTTCGGTCAGGCGTCGCGTCGGGCCGAGCCAGCTGGCCTCGATGTTCACGCTGGGCACCGTGGCGGCGGCCGCGTTCATCGCGTTGACGAAGTTGATGAAGGGCTGGTCGCGCGCGCCGCCGACCTTGCCGTCCGTGCCCGTGTACTGGATGTTGAGCACGATGTCGCCGGTGGAGCGGTGCTGCACCTTCAGCAGCGTGAACAGTCCGCCGTTGGCCTTGGCCGGGTCGGAGCTGTTCCAGTCGGCGTCATTGTCCGCGAACCACTGGTAGTAGGCCTTCATGAAGCGGCCGAAGGCGGCCTTGCCGGTGGCGCCCGTGCCGAACGAGGCCCAGGGATACGACAGCGACAGCCAGTAGGCCTGCTGCGGCGCGACGGGCAGTTCCGCGAAGTAGTAGTTCAGGATGATGCCGTAGTTGCCGCCACCGCCGCCACGGCATGCGATGAACAGGTCGCGGTCGGTGCCGACGCTGGCCAGGTTGACGTGCTTGGCGACCAGGGCGTTCTGGCCCGGGCCCTTGGGCACCAGGATGTCCACGCCCGACAGCCAGTCGACCGTCAGGCCCTGCAGGCGCGACAGCAGGCCATAGCCGCCGCCGACGATGTGGCCGCCCGCGCCCACCGAATAGCACGAGCCGCCGGGCAGGGTCCGGTTGGCCGACTTGTACAGATTGACGTAGCCGTCCCAGTTCTGGTTGCCGGCGGCGGCCGAGAACTTGTAGCGCGCCGACGCGTTCCAGGGCGAGGACACGTCACCGGCCTCGCTGTAGCGCAGGCCCGTCACCAGGCCGATGTCGATGATGGCAAGGGACTTGCCGTGGTCCTCGGGCAGCTTGTTCGCCACGAAGCCTTCGTAGCAATGGCCGCCGCTGCGCACCGTGATGCGGCAGCCCTTGGCCAGCGCGTCGTTGGCGGCGGCCAGCACCGATTGCGCGTCGTGGCAGACATAGATCGCGTCCGCACCCTCGCCGGTGGTGGGGAAACGCAGGTTGAAACCCTTTTGCAGGGTTCGGTAGCGCTGGTCATCGTTATTGACAAAGACAAAATCCGACATGAGATCCTCTATGTTTTAAGGGTTCATAAGGGTCTTCAGACGCTAGGTCTTCACATGCAAGGTCTTCACATGCGACCGGACTCCCGCCTGGCGGCGGAATGACTCGCACACGCTATCCCCAGCCGGTCGCCGGGAACCTGCGCATTGTGCGGGATCAGGGTGACGGATTCAATGCTGTGCGACATGCCGGCGGAGGATGGACGCTGGCGCCGCCGCGCACTAGGATAGGCAGGGCGGGAAGCCGTCTGAGGGCAGGCGCCGAATGGACGCAGGTCCGCCTTTCGGAAGGCTCCGATTTATATATGCCCCCATTTAAAATATTTTCATTAAAAATGGGGACGATATAGGTTTCGTGGATAAAATGGCGCAACTTTGTCAGGAGAGCCAGCTCATGTCTCAAACTCCCACCCACGCATTGCCGTCTTATCTGAACGCCGACGACCTCGGCCCCTGGGGCAACTACCTGCAGCAGGTCGACCGGGTCACCCCGTACCTCGGTTCGCTGGCACGCTGGGTCGAGACCCTGAAGCGTCCGAAGCGCTCGCTGATCGTCGACGTGCCCATCGAGCTGGATAACGGCAAGATCGCCCACTTCGAGGGCTATCGCGTGCAGCACAACACCTCGCGCGGCCCCGGCAAGGGCGGCGTGCGCTTCCACCAGGACGTGACGCTCTCCGAAGTCATGGCGCTGTCGGCTTGGATGTCGATCAAGAACGCCGCGGTGAACCTGCCCTACGGCGGCGCCAAGGGCGGCATCCGCGTCGACCCGCGCACGCTGTCGCTGTCCGAGCTTGAGCGCGTGACGCGCCGCTACACCTCGGAAATCGGTGTGATCATCGGACCGTCCAAGGACATTCCGGCTCCCGACGTGAACACCAACGCCCAGACCATGGCCTGGATGATGGACACGTACTCCATGAACGAAGGCTCGACCGCCACCGGCGTCGTGACCGGCAAGCCGATCGCGCTGGGCGGCAGCCTGGGCCGCGTCGAGGCCACCGGCCGCGGCGTGTTCGTGGTGGGCTGCGAAGCCGCGCGCGACCTGAACATCAACGTCGCCGGCGCGCGCGTGGTGGTGCAGGGCTTCGGCAACGTCGGCGGCACCGCCGCCCGCCTGTTCCATGAGGCCGGCGCCAAGGTCATCGCCGCCCAGGATCACACCGGCACCGTGCACAACGCGGCCGGCCTGGACGTGCACAAGCTGTTGTCGCACGTGTCGCAGCATGGCGGCGTGGGCGGCTTCACCGGCGGCCAGGCGATGGACAAGAACGAGTTCTGGACGCTGGAAACCGAATTCCTGATCCCGGCCGCCCTGGAAAGCCAGATCACCGCCGCGAACGCCGCCAAGGTGCGCGCCAAGATCGTGGTGGAAGGCGCCAACGGCCCGACCACCCCGGAAGCCGACGACATCCTGTTCGAGCACGGCGTGTACGTGGTGCCGGACGTGCTGGCCAACGCCGGCGGCGTGACGGTGTCGTACTTCGAGTGGGTGCAGGACTTCTCCAGCTTCTTCTGGAGCGAGGACGAGATCAACCAGCGCCTGGAGCGCATCATGCGCGAAGCCTACGCCGGCATTTCGCAAGTGGCGCGCGAGCACAAGGTCACGCTGCGCACCGCCGCCTTCATCGTGGCGTGCACGCGGATCCTGCAAGCCCGCCAGGTGCGCGGCCTGTATCCGTGATACCCGAACTGGCGGGACGCCGTCAGGCGTTCCGCCGGGGAGCCGGAGGAAGACAATAAGGAGATCGCCCCGCAAGGGGCGATCTCCATTTGGGCGGCCGGCGCGCTTGCGTCGGTCCGTCCGCCGGCGCCGCCACGGGGGCGTCGGCCGGCGCGATCAGGACGCCGGCAGCAGCTCGGGCTTGAGGATGCCGCGCAGTTCCGAGTACGGAATGCTGATCTCCGGCTCGCCCTGCGCGTAAGGCGCGATCGAATAGGCCGGATACTTGATGACCATGCCGTCGCGGGTCAGCGCGTAGTTGTCGTTCTCCTGGAACGGCCACATCTTGTCGTAGGCCGCCGGGTCGCGGCGGGCGTCGGCGTTGCCCTGCAGCCACTTGGCGTGGGCCCGGCGCAGCGCGGTCACGTACTCGGCGCGGCGGCCGGGAATCAGCGCCTCGTCCAGCGCCATCACGCGTCCGCGGGCGAGTTCCCAGTTCAGGAACTGGGTGGCGGGAATGCCGTGGGCCGAGCCCGTCAGGAACTGCTCGGTGTGCAACTCGATGGCGACGACGCCGCCGACCGTGTCGCGCACGCGCGCCTTGAAGTAGGTGGCATCGCGCGGCCGCGCGGTCTGCCAGAAATACTGTGTGTATTCCGACAGCGTTTCATAGGGGCCGCGGCGCTGGGCGTCGGTGCCGGTCATGTAGGCCAGCACATGGTCGACCAGCGCCGTCAGCTTGGGTATGCCGGGGAAGGCCACGCTGTCGATCTCGATGCGCGGGCAGTCGCCCTTGCAGTCGGGCTTGTCGGACGCCCATTTGATGCGCTCGGTGGCCAGGTCGCCCACTTTCTCCGGGGTTGAAGACGTAGCGGCGGGCGCGGCCAGCGTGATGTTGGCGGGCGGCGAACTGCCGCAGCCCGCCAGCGCCAGCGCTGCGGCCAGGGACAGGACGCCAGCCGCGCCTCGGTGCGTTAACGTGCGACGCATAGACATGAACCTCCAGGTAAAACGGGGCAAGACCAAGGCGACCGCGCTCAGGGCACGACCGCCGTCCACTCGGCTGTCGAGAACTTCTCGTCGGCCTGGGCCTGCGCGCGCGCCAGCGTTGCCTCGCCGATCTGGCCGGGGCTCAGGCGGTGCAGGCCGGCGAAGGTGTCCACCATGCGCTGGATCACGTCGGCGCGCGCCAGGCCCGTCTGCGTGCGCAGCGGGTCGACGCGCTTCTTCGCGCTGGTGGTGCCTTTGTCCGACAGCTTCTCGCGGCCGATGCGCAGGACCTCCACCATTTTATCGGCGTCGATGTCATAGGCCATGGTGACGTGGTGCAGCACCGCGCCGGAACGCCGCGCCTGCGCCGCGCCGCCGATCTTGCCCAGGTCCGAGGCGATGTCGTTCAGCGGCTGATACCAGGCCTTGATGCCCAGGCTCTTGAGGGCTTCCAGCACCCAGGCGTCCAGGAAGGCATAGGATTCCTGGAAGCTCATGCCCTGCACCAGCGCCTGCGGCACGCTCAGGGAATAGGTGATGGAATTGCCCGGCTCCATGAACATGGCGCCGCCGCCGCTGACCCGCCGCACCACGGTGATGCCGTGGCGCTGGGCGCCGTCGGGGTCGACCTCGTTCTTGAGCGACTGGAAGCGGCCGATGACGACGGCCGGCTCGGCCCATTCCCAGATGCGCAGCGTGGGCGGGCGCAGCCCGGCGCCGACCTCGTCGGTGATGGCCGCGTCCAGCGCCATGTGCAGCGCCGGCGGCTGCGGGCCTTCATGGATCAGCTGCCAGTCGTAGTCGTTCCAGTCGCTGCGGTTCGCGCTCATGCCAGGGCCCGCCGCAAGGTCACGGCTACGGCCTCCGCCGAGAAGCCGAACATCTCGGCGTCGGAGGGCAGGGCCGATTGCACCGCCAGCGCCAGCTCCAGCTCGCCGGCGTCGGCCGGCATGCCGGTCAGGCCGCGGTTGATCGCTTCCAGCGCCTCGGGCGGCTCCAGGAAGAAGTCTCCGCTGATGCGCACGTCGGCCAGCCGGCCATCGCGCACCTCCACGTCCGCGACGACCAGCTTGCCGCCAGGGACCTTGTATTCGCCATGCATGGGCGCTCCTTTCTAATGCTCTAGATTCAGTTTCATGCCGTCGTGGCTGGCCGCGAAGCCCAGGCTCTCGTAGAACCGGCGCGCGTCCGGCCGCGCGCGGTCGGTGGTCAATTGCACCAGGCCGCAGCCGCGCTCGCGGCACTGCGCGATCGCCCATTCGAACATGGCGCGGCCCAGGCCGGCGCCACGCAGTCCGGCGGCGATGCGCACGCTTTCGATCTGTCCGCGCCACAGCCCCAGGCGCGACAGGCCGGGGATGAACGATAACTGCAAACAGCCGGCAATGCTTGAATCCAGCTCAACCACGGCCAGGAACTGGTTGGGATCGCGGTCGATGGCGGCGAACGCGTCCTGGTAGCGCGCGTTGACGGGCAGCGAGGGATCCTCGCGCGTGGCGCCCAGCGCGTCGTCGGCCAGCAGGGCGACGATGGCGGGCAGGTCCTCGGCGCGCGCGCGGCGGAACTGCGGGGTCGGGATGGACATGGCGGCCTCCTCAGCGCGTCACGTTCTGCGCGGTCTGGCCGAACAGGATGCGGCGCGACTCCTCGTCGCCGACAGAGGGCGCGGTATTGATCTGGTCGGCCAGCGCATAGGCGCGCTGGGTCGCCGGGCGCGCGGCGATGGCGTCGAACCAGCGCTTCAGGTGCGGGAAGTCGTTCAGGTCCTGGCCCTGCTTGGCGTGCGGCACGATCCAGGGATAGGCGGCCATGTCGGCGATCGAGTAGTCGCCGGCGACGAATTCGCGGTCGGCCAGGCGCTTGTTCAGCACGCCGTACAGGCGGTTGGTTTCCTTGACGTAGCGCTCGATGGCGTAGGGAATGCGCTCAGGCGCATAGCCCGAGAAATGGTGGTTCTGCCCGGCCATGGGGCCCAGCCCGCCCATCTGCCAGAACAGCCATTGCGACACTTCCTGGCGGCCACGCAGGTCGGCCGGCAGGAAGCGGCCGGTCTTCTCGGCCAGGTACAGCAGGATGGCGCCGGATTCGAACAGCGACAGCGGACCGCCGCCGTCGGCCGGCGCCTGGTCCACGATGGCGGGGATGCGGTTGTTCGGCGCGATGGCCAGGAACTCGGGCTTGAACTGGTCGCCCTTGCTGATGTTCACCGGATGGATGCGGTACGGCAGGCCGGTTTCTTCGAGGAACAGCGTGATCTTGTGACCGTTGGGGGTGGTCCAGTAATGGAGATCGATCATGGCGGGTGTCCTTTGCGGTCAGGGCGAGCGCGCCCTGGGCCCCGCCGGCGATAGCCGGCGGGTGGGGAAGGCCATGATAGCGGGGACGCGCAGGCCCGCGCCCCAATAACCGGGGGGCGGGCGCGGTTATGAAAGCCGGAACTCAGGAAGCGGCGCCGTGGCCGGCGCGGCCGCGCGGCAGGCGCCAGCTCCAATTCAGGCTGACGCCGGCGGCGGCCAGGAAGATCAGCGCCACGCCGGCGATCTGCGCCATGTCCATGCGATGGCCATACACCAGCAGGTCCAGCAGGATGGCCACGGCCGGGTAGATGAAGCTGAGCGCGGCGGTGGACGTGGTCGGCAGCTTCTGGATGGCGGAGTACATCAGGATGTACATCAGGCAGGTATGGACCAGCCCCAGCGCGACCAGGTAGCTCCATTGCAGCGGCGAGGCGGGCAGGGCGCTGAAATTGGCCATCGGCAGCAGCATGACGGCGCCCAGCGTCACCTGTGTCAGCGCCAGCACCTGCGGCGGAATCGCCTTCAGGCGCTTGACGATGACGGCGGTGACGCCATACAGCGCGGCCGCGCCCAGGCCCAGCGCCAGGCCGGCCAGGTAGTCGCCGCCGTCGGCGCGCGCGTCCCACAGCCGCAGCACCAGCAGCAGGCCGGCGAAGGCCACCACCGACCAGGCCAGCTTGCCGGCGCTGGGCCGCTCGCCCAGGAACAGCACGCCCAGCCCGATCAGGAAGAAGGGTTGCACGTTGTAGACCGCCGTGGCCAGCGAGATCGAGGCCAGCCGGTAGGCCGAGAACAGCAGCACCCAGTTCAGCACCAGCGCGGCGCCGGCCACCAGCGCCAGGGCCAGCGTGCGGCGCGTGTACAGCCCGGGGCGCAGCAGGCCGCGCGCCCAGCAATACGCCAGCAGCGACAGCGCGCCGAACAGGCAACGGAAGAACACCACGTTCCAGGCGCTCTGCCCGGACTCCAGCACGAACACGCCCAAGGTGCCCGACAGGGTCATGGCCGCGGCCATCTGCGCCAGGCCCACGCGTTCGGAATTCGGGTTCATGATGATCTCTCCAGCCGGACCGGGCGCCGGCGCTGATATTTGATGGAGAAATTATCCCAGGCAGATAAAGCTGGTTATATGATTAGGCTTCGGCATTTCCATTTTTAAACCTTCTTTTAGGTGGAATATATGCAAAACGACCTAAAGAATGAAAACCCGGTCCTGGACGGCATCGACCGCCGCCTGGTGGAGATGCTGTCGGCCAATGCCCGCACCACCACCGCCGACCTCGCGCGCCAGGTCGGCATGTCGGCGCCTAGCGTGGCGGACCGGCTGCGGCGCCTGGAAGACTCCGGCGTCATCCGCGCCTATACCGTCGACGTGGACCCGGTCGCGCTGGGCTACACGCTGGAAGCCATCGTCCGCATCCGCCCCTTGCCGGGCCAGCTGCGGCACGTGGAAGGGCTGATCCAGGAGATCCCGGATTTCATCGAATGCGACAAGGTCACGGGCGATGACTGCTTCATCGCCCGGCTGGTGCTGCGCTCGATCTCGCACCTGGACGGGATCCTGGAGAGGGTGACGGAATACGCCGAGACCAACACGTCCATCGTCAAGGCGCGCACGGTGCGGCGCAGGTTGCCGCCGTTGCGGTGATGGCGGCTGGCCCGTCAGCCAGCACGCCGGCCGATCCCTGACGGCAGGCATCGCGCCATGTTGGATGCAAAGTCCGACGAATCCTGCCAGTGAATTCGGAAACATCCCATGGCCTGTCCGTCGTGATGAGCCTAGGGTAATGCCGACCACTGCCTCTGCCCGCAAACCGAATCGTCGGCGAGCCCGGTCAGAGCGCTTCCTGGCCAGGACATTGCCCAACATGGATGCACCACACAGCGCGAGCCTCGCCGGCCCGGAATCGGGGCGCGGGATAGAAAGCCGATCGATCGACTACATTCCCGGGCACGAGCGGCACGCGAAGCTGCGCAGCCAGGGGCCGTTCTGGTTTCTGGGAAACCTTCACTTCTTCACGATCTCGATCGGCTTCGTCGGGCCGGGCATGGGCCTGTCGGCGGCATGGACCGCGCTTGCCGGCGCGCTGGGCGTCATGTTCGGCACGGTCTTCATGGCATTCCATGGATCGCAGGGGCCGGAGATGGGGCTGCCGCAGATGATCCAGTCGCGCGCGCAGTTCGGCTACCGAGGCGTCGCGCTGGCGCTGGCGGCCACGCTCTTCGTATTCGTCGGCTTCAACGTGGTCAACGTCTCGCTGATCATGGGCGGGCTGAATCTGGTCTTCGGACTGGATCCCGTCGCCGTGGCGATCGCCGTCACCGTCGCGGGCGGCCTGCTGGCGATCTACGGGCACGACCTGATGCACCGCGCATTCAAGTGGGCGCTGATGGCCACGCTGCCGCTGTACGCGCTGGCGACCGTCGCGCTGGCCCTGGGCGTCGGCAGCGGCCCGGCGGCCGCGCCGGCGTATCCCGGATTCAGCTGGGTGGCGTTCCTGACGCAGTTCGCGATCAGCGCCAGCTACAACCTCTCGTATGCGCCCTATGTGTCCGACTACTCTCGCTATCTGCCCCGGGATACCCGCCGGGCAAGGCTGATCGCCGCGATCTTCCTGGGGGCGTCGCTGTCCGGCGCCTGGATGATCGGCCTGGGCGCCTGGCTCGCGCAACGGCTGCACGCGTCGGATGCCCTGGTTGCGTTGAATGATGTGGGCTCGGCCCTGTATCCCGGCCTGGGCAGGGTTTTCGTCATCGTGTCGGTCGCGGGCTTCCTGCCGGTCATCGCGCTGAACACCTACAGCGCGATGCTGACGCTGCTGACCGCCGTGGATTCGTTTCGCAGGATCCGGCCGACCCGCGCCGCGCGCGTGGCGGCGGTACTGGCCATCAGCGGCGTCCTGCTTGCCTGCGCGCTGCTGGCCAGGGGCAATGGCATCGCGCTGCTGGGCACGTTCCTCGTGCTGCTGCTGTACTTCCTGGTGCCCTGGACGGCGGTGAACCTGGTCGACTATTTCCTGGTCCGCAAGGGACGCTATGCGATCCCGCATTTCTTCACGCCCAAGGGCATCTATGGCGCCTGGCAGGCGCGCGGCATCGCCGCCTATCTGATCGGCTTTGCCAGCATGGTGCCGTTCTTCCACATCGTCGATGCCGCGTCGGGGCAGGCCATTTTCGTGGGCTACTTCGCCCAACGGATGCACGGCGTGGATATCGCCTGGCTGGTCGGCCTGCTCGTCGCCGGATCGGTCTATCTCGCGCTGGGCCGTTCCATCGACCTGCGCGCGGAGGAGCGCGTCATCGCGGGCCTGCGGGACAGCGACCTGGCGTCAATGGCGCAACACATCGCGGAGATCGAGCAATGAACGGGCCTCGCATCCGTCTGATCCAGTCGACCCTGGGCGATGGCGACATCGCCGCCAATCTGAATCAGGCGCTCGCCCTCATCGCGCAATGCGCGGGCCAGGTTGATCTGGTGGTCTTCTCCGAAACATACATCCCGGGCTTTCCCACGCCGCAGAACGTGGCCCGGCTGGCGGAACCGCTGGATGGCCCGTCCCTTTCCGCGCTGCGCGACGCCGCCCGGCAGGCCGGCGTCAGCGTGGCGATCGGGCTGGCCGAGCGCGATGGCGAGCGTTTCTACAATACCGCCGTGCTGATCGATCACGAGGGCGGGCTGCTTCTCAGCTACCGCAAGACGCACCTTTATGAGTCCGACCTTGGGGTGTTCAAGCCGGGCGCCGAGTTTCCCGTCTGTCGCTGGAACGGCATCCGCGTGGGCCTGCTGATCTGCTTCGACATCGAATTCCCCGAGACCGCGCGCATGCTGGCGAACAAGGGCGCTGAAATCATCCTTGTGCTGGACGGCATGATGAAGCCTCATGGGCATGTACACCGTCGCGTCGTTCCGGTCCGGGCCCTGGAGAACCAGGTCTATGTGCTCATGGCCAATCGGGTAGGCGCGGGCGACCGCTACACATTCAGCGGCGAAAGCCAGGTGGCCGATCCGTTCGGGCGCGTGCTCGCGATCGCCAGCACGGAACAGCCGCAGGTCCTGACCGTCACGCTGGACATGGACGCGATCAAGCGGGCCCGGTCCGAGTTCCGGTACGTCGACCTTGCCGCGATCGCGCTCGGTCCCGACAGGCGCGGCTGACGCCGGCCCGGGTCGGCTGGCGTCGAGATCTGGCGATCTCAGCCCGCCGGCGCCGCCAGGGCCCGCAGGATGTCCTTCTCGATCCCGGCCGGCGTGTCCGTGGGCGCGTAGCGCCGGATCACCTGGCCGTCGCGGCCGACCAGGAACTTGGTGAAGTTCCACTTGATGCCCTCGGTGCCGAAGACGCCGGGCTTCTCGCCCTTGAGCCAGCGGTACAGCGGGTGCGCGTCGGCGCCATTGACCTCGATCTTGGCGTGCAGCGGAAAGCTGATGTCGTACTTGGTGGCGCAGAAGGCGCGGATCTCTTCCTCGGAGCCCGGCTCCTGGTGGCCGAACTGGTCGCAGGGAAAGCCCAGCACCGTCAGGCCGGCGTCGCGGTGCGCCTGGTACAGCGTTTCCAGGCCGGCGTACTGCGGCGTGAAGCCGCATTTGGACGCCACGTTCACGATCAGCAGCACGCGGCCGCGGTACTGGTCCAGCGCTTGCTCGGTGCCGTCGATGCCGCGGGCGGAGAAATCGTAGATCGTGCTCATGGGGACTCCAGATCAGGCGTTCGAGCGCAGCGGCAGGGCCTCGCCGCCGGCTTGTCCGGCCAGTGTAGCCGCGCGGCGGCCGTGGCGGCGGGTGCCCCACAGCGTCAGCAGCAGCGCCGCCATGGCGATGGCGGCGGACATCCACGGCAGGCCGGTCAGCGGCAGGCCGCTGCCCAGCGCCATGCTGCCCAGCCAGGCGCCGCCGGCGTTGCCCAGGTTGAAGGCGCCCTGGTTCAAGGTGGACGCCAGGTTGGGCGCCTCGGCCGCCTGGTCCACGATCAGCGTCTGCAGCAGCGGCACTAGCGCGAAGCCCAGCGTGCCCCAGACGAACACCAGCGCCAGCATGGGCGCCAGCGCGTGCACGGCCTGCGACAGCGCCAGGAACACCAGCACCAGCCCCGCGAACATGCGCGTCAGCCAGAATTCCAGGTTGCGGTCGCCCAGCCGGCCGCCCAGCGTGCTGCCCACGGTCAGCGCCACGCCGAACAGCAGCAGCACGCCGGTGACGCCGCGCTCGGACACGCCGGTCACGTCGCGCAGCAGCGGCGCGATATAGGTCAGCACGCAGAACAGCGCGGCCGAGGCCAGCACGCTGGCGGCCAGCGGCCACAGCACGCGCGGATCGCGCAGCACCTTGAATTCGCGCAGGATGTTGCCGGGCTGCATGGGGATGCGGGCCGGCAGCCAGGCCGCCAGCGCCGCCACGGCGAGCAGGCCGATGCCGCTGACCACCCAGAAGGTCGAGCGCCAGCCGGCGGCCTGGCCCAGCGCCGTGCCCAGCGGCACGCCCAGCACATTGGCCAGCGTCAGGCCGGTGAACATCAGCGCGATGGCGCTGGAGCGCTGGTTGCGCGGCACCAGGTCGGCGGCCACCACCGCGCCGATGCCGAAGAAGGCGCCGTGGCAGAAGGCCGTGAACACGCGCGCCGCCATCAGCGTGGCGTAGCCGGGCGCCAGCGCGCACAGCAGGTTGCCGATCACGAAGGTGCTGGCCAGCCCGATCAGCGTGGTCTTGCGCGGCAGCCGGGCGGTGATGATGGCCATGATGGGCGCGCCGATCACCACGCCCATGGCGTAGCCGGTGATCAAGAGGCCGGCGATGTCGATCGACACGCCCAGGTCGGCGGCCACGTCGGGCAGCAGGCCCATGATGACGAATTCGCTGGTGCCGATGCCGAAAGCGGCGGCGGCCAGCGCGATGAGGTGCAAGGGCATGGAAAGAGGCGGGAAGGGGGCGGTCCCGGGACAGGACGCCCGGCGGCACGGGGAAACCCACGAATTCTAGAACAAGGCGTCGCCGCGTCCGGCGCAATGCCCTGCCGGCGTCGTGGAAATGAGCGCTTGCGTCCCGGCCGGGCTGGCGGACTCGCGCCCGCGTTCAGACCAGTTTCAGGTCCAGCGGCCGGACGCCCGGAAACACCTGCGCCAGTCGGGCCGCGTCCAGTCCGTACAGGCGCGCGAACAGGCCGGCGAAGACGGCGCGGTACTCGTTCAGCACCGGGTAGTCGCGGTCCTGGAACAGGGTGTCGCGGCGCACCTCGACCTGGCGGCCGGCGATGCGTCCGCCGCGCACCGCGCCGCCCATCACCCAGTACACGGTGCCGTGGCCATGGTCGGTGCCCTTGTTGCCGTTCTCGCGGAAGGTGCGGCCGAATTCGCTGATGACCACCACCGTGGTCCGCTTCCAGGCATCGCCCATGGCGTCGGCGTAGGCCGCCAGCGCCCGTCCCAGCTGGCCCAGCCGCGTGGCCAGCGCGCCGCTGGCACCGCCCTGGCCCACATGGGTGTCCCAGCCGCCCACGTCGACGAAACCCAGGTTGTATTGGTCGCGCATGAAGCGGGCGATGCGCCGCGCCTCCTGTTCGAGCCGGTCGGCCGACACGGCGTTGCCGTTGGCGGCCTGCATCTCCGCGTCCATTTCCTGGCGCGCCGCGCTCATGATGCGCTGGCCCTCCGCCACGGTCGCGTTCAGCTCGGTGCGCCGGTACATCGACGCGATGGCCTGGTTGTCCCTGTCGTTCAGCCGCGACTGGCGGCTGGCGCCACCCAGGTCCACGTTGGGCACGTGGGCCGCGCCTCGGCAGATCTGCGGCACGTCGACGGTGAAGGCGGCGGCCTGTCCGCGCTCATCGCCCAGCACGCCCGCCAACCGGTTCAGAAAGCCCGAGCCGTAGCCGGCGCCGCCCTTGTCCAGCCCCTGTCCCAGCTCGATGCGGTTCTGCGTCTCGAAGTGGCTGCGGCTGGTGTCCTCGGTGCCGGCGAAGGGCAGGAAGGCCAGCTCGCGCCGCTGGTAGAACGGCATCAGGCTGGCGGCCAGCGCGGGATGCAACGCCCAGCCGTCGGCCAGCGGCAGCGCGGCGTCCGCGCCGCTGCCGGGCCGGGGGATGGCGATGGTGGGCCGCGACGCGTAATAGAAGTCGCTGGCGGCCGGCACCAGCAGGCTGGCGGCGTCGTAGGCGCCGCGCATGAACACGACCAGCAGCCGGTTGTCCCGCGCGGCCGGCGCGGCGTAGAGGCGGCTGGCGCCCAGCGCGAAGGGGGCGGCGGCCATGAGTTGGAGCAGGCGGCGACGGTGCATGGTGATCTCCGGGGCGGACGGGAGCCTTGTCGTGCGGACGGGGGCTAGCGCCGCATGAACTCGGGCGAGGCCAGCAGATAGGTATTGGCGTCGCGGGGGTTGGCGGCCTGCGCCAGCGCCTGGCGGGTGTCGGGCGAGAGCCGGTCGAACAGTCCGGTGCCGGCGTAGGCCTTGAGCAGGTCGGGCAGGCGAGGTGAGGGCGGCTGCGGCGCTTGCGTTTGTTGTTGTTGTTGTTGTTGTTGTTGTTGTTGTTGTTGCTGTTGTTGTTGCTGTTGCTGCTGCTGCTGCTGCTGCGGGTTCTCGGCGGGATCGCGGTAGAAGTTCGGCGGCGCGGCGGCGATCGCGCGCGCCGTCTCGAAGCGCGCCGTCATCTGGCCGGGGCCGGCCCAGTCCGATTGCGCCAGCGGGTAGCCGTCGGGCGTGAGGCGCTGGTTCAGCGGCTGGCCGAGCTGGCGCAGCAGGTTCAGCGCGGGCCGGGGATTGACGATGGTCGGCATGCCAGCATAGGCCAGCCGCAGCGACGAATACACATAGTGCACCGGATCCTTGAACACGCCGGCGTCCAGCGAGCGCGCGAATTCGGGCGAGGCATACAGCGTCTGCAGCACGGCGGCGATGTCGCCGTCACTGGCCAGGAAGGTGCGCGCCATCCTGTCGACCAGCGCGGGCGGCGGCGCGTCGCCCAGGAAATAGGCCGCCAGCTTAGCGCTGATGAAATGCGCGGTGGCCGGATGGCGCGCCAGCAGGTCCACGGCCTGGTCGACCTCGGACAGGCCGGCGCCGGCGATGCGGTGGCCCAGGAACTGCTTGTCGCCGTAGTCGTGGCGCGCCGGATTGAACAGGAACAGCCCGTCCTGCACCACCTGCGCGCGCAGCTCGGGCCGCACCTTGGGCGGCTCCTGGCGCCGGCCGATGCCCAGGCCGGTGAGAATGCGCGCCAGCTCCTGCACGTCCGTCTGCGTATAGCCGCCTTTCACGCCCAGCGTGTGCAGCTCCATCAGCTCGCGTGCATAGTTCTCGTTGATCTTGCCGGCCGCGTTCTGCGCGTTGTCCAGGTACAGCAGCATGGCTGGCGAGCGGATGGTCGCGGCCAGCAGGTCGCGGAACTTGCCCAGCGCGTGCGGCCGGATGGCGCGGTCTTCATAGCTGCCGATGAAAGCGCCCACGTCGCCCTTGGGGGCGTAGACGTTGAAGTGGTTCATCCAGAACCAGGTCATCTGCTCCTGCAGCTGGTTGGGCGAGTACAGCGCGCGCCAGACCGCGCGGTCGGCCGTGGCGTCGGCGCGGTCGCGGGCGATCACGCGCGCGTCCCGCTGCGCCTGGACCCGGGCGTCGGGCGTCTGGTCCTTGGCGTCCTGGCGCAGCCTGCGCTGTTCGGCCTGCGCATCCTCGTCCGATTGCCGTGAGATCGGCAGGGCGTCGATGCGCCGCTGCACCTCGGCCGGCAGCGCGGCGCCGGGGGCAGGGTGCAGCTGGGCCTGCAGATAGCGGTCCGGCCCCAGTTCGCGGATGCGGGCCAGCTCGGCCGGCGTGGCGCCCCAGGTGATGCGGTTGACCAGCGCGGCCTCGCGCGCCGGGTCCGCCGTCGGCGGCTGGGCCAGCGCGGCGGCCGCCAGCGGCAGCAGCAGGAGGGGGGCGAGACGCGGCGGAATGCGGCGGTGCAAGATGGGCATGGACGGACACCAGGAAATGGGCGCGCGATCAAGCATATGACGGCATCATCGCCCGGACATTCCCGT
This sequence comes from Achromobacter sp. 1011811831, assembly GCF_059760905.1. NCBI lineage: Bacteria > Pseudomonadati > Pseudomonadota > Betaproteobacteria > Burkholderiales > Alcaligenaceae > Achromobacter > Achromobacter sp. 1011811831. Next base: position 107,450 of record NZ_JCBANG010000007.1, on the reverse strand, counting down.
TTCGCCGCGACTTGAAACGCACGGAAACGGATGGTTGTAGCCGGGCCGGCAGGGCGCGCGAGCGGGGCCGTCCGGCCGGCGCGCTATCCCTGTATCAAGCGGGGCCATTGCCGCTTTATCCGCGCCGCCCGCCTATGATGTCGCCTACGCCACCGCCGCAAGCACAAGGAGCCCGACCATGCAAGGAATGACAGAACGCCTGGAGACCATGCTGGCCAAGGGTACCGACAACATGCTGCTGCGCTTCTCGCTGGGCAAGGCCTACGCCGAGCAGGACTGCTTCGGCGACGCCGAGCGGCATCTGCGCGTGGCGCTGGAATTCGATCCCGACTATTCGGTGGCCTGGAAATGGCTGGGCAAGGCCTGCCTGGGGCAGGGCGACAAGGCCGGCGCGCGCGCGGCCTGGGAGTCCGGCCTGGAAGCGGCGCGGGCGCGCGGCGACCAGCAGGTGGTGAAGGAGCTGCAGGTCTTCATGAAGCGGCTGGACAAGGAAGCCTAGATCGGGCCGCCGAACGCGTCGTCGAGCGTCGCGCCCGCGCGCGCCAGCTGCCGCGTCTGGTTGAGATAGCGTGAATAGCCCTGCGGGTCCTTCGCGATGGTGTCGACGGCATCCATGCCCAGGTTCAGCGTCAGCATGGCGAACGGGCTGCCCTTGGTCAGCACGTGCGCGCCCAGTTTCACGCTGCTCAGCGCGACCTGCTTCAGGTCGTTCTGTTGCACGCCCTTGCCGATATCCACGATCATTTCCACCGAGTCGGCGATCAGGCCGAACTTGATGCCCGGCGGCTTCTTGGGCGTGGATACGCCCAGCGCCTCTTTCATTGCGTCCGTCAGCGGACCCTTGGTGATTTCGCTCGCCAGGGTGGAGCCGGAGGAGATCACGGCGCCCGCGTCTCCTGTCTGGCAGCCCTTGACGAAGCCCAGCGTGGCGCTGCCGATGCCGAGCTGGCGCTGCACGAGGCTGAAGAGATGTTTCGGCGTGTCCTTCTGCACGAACGCTTCGCCGACCGCATTCATGGCGCTGGCCGAATCGTTGAGCGTCTTTTGCGCGTCGCCCGCGCCGCGCTGCGACTCGGTCGCGCCGGCGTGGGTATTGAACATGGGGTTGGGGCTGGCGCCTATGCTGTTGAATGGCGTGCTCATGTCGCGGTTCCCCGATCAAATGAACTGCTGGACATCGTCCGACAAGGCCGGCTCAGGCAGATCATCCGCCTGCGCGAGCAGGCTCTCGATCTGGCGGCTGGCGATGGCGCCGGCCAGCGCATCGACCTGCACGCCAAAGGCCGCAAGCAGCTCAAGAAAGGCCTCGCCCCGCCAGCCGTCCTCCGCCGGCGCCCACAGCAGGCGCAGTATCAGGGTCTGTTCCGCAGGGTGCAGCCCGATGCTGCTGGGATAGGCCATGCCGGGCACCACATTGGCCGCGAGCAAGGCCCGGAACAGGTTGGCGGACATGGTCTCGTCGGTTTCCGACAAGGCGCCCGTCAGCACCAATGCCGGCTGCCCGCGCACCGGCTCGATCAAGATGGCGCGGTTGCCGCGCGTATAGAGGCTGAACGCCCCTTCGTCGGTGGCGCCGATGATGACTCCCAGCGCGGATTCGATCTGCCCGATCCAGTCCTTCAGCTCGGCGGTGGCGTTGGCTTGCATGTCACGCTCCGGGGTAAAGGGCGTGGGTAACCGGCGGCGGGCGAAGGTTCCCGCCTGTTTTCAGGGCAGTTGCCGTTCCAGCAGCGGAATCTGCCTGCGCGGCGAGGGCAGGGGCTCGGCCTGCGCCATGGGACGCCTGGGCATGGCGCCCTGGGCGCCGGCAACCCTGAACACCTCGATCGCATGGCGCAGGTGCGCGCCGCGCGTGCGCAGATTGTCCACCGCCAGGCTGGCCTGTTCCACCCGCGCCGCATTGCGCTGCGCGGCGGTGTCGGTCTCGGAAATGGTGCGGCTGACATTGTCGATGCCGGTGTGCTGCTCGGACGAGATGGCGGCGATCTCATTGACGATCTGCGTCACCTGCTTCACGGAGGTCTCGATGTCCAGCATGGCGTCGCCGGCGCGCTCCACATGGCGCACGCCTTCGGTTACCCGCTGGTTGGACGTTTCGATCAGTTCCTTGATCTCGCGCGCCGCCGTGCCGCTCTTCTGCGCCAGGCTGCGCACCTCGGCCGCCACCACCGCGAAACCCTTGCCGGCGCCGCCTGCCCGGGCGGCTTCCACGGCGGCATTGAGCGCCAGGATGTTGGTCTGGAAGGCGATGCCGTCGATGATGCCGACGATCTCCGAAATCCGCGACGTGCTCTGCACGATGCCTTGCATGGCCTGGACCGCGTCGCCCACCACCTCGCCGCCGCGCCGCGCCACGTCGGTGGCCTGGCCGGCCTTCTGGTCGGCCTCGTAGGCGCTGGACGCGTTCTGCTTCACGGTGGACGCCAGCTGCGCCATGCTGGCGGCCGCTTCTTCCAGCGAGGCCGCCTGGCGCTGCGTGTGCGCCGACAGGTCGGCGTTGCCGTCGGCGATCTCGGCGGCCGAATGCAGCGCGCTCTCGATGCCCTGGTGCACGTCGCGGGTGATGCTGACCAGGCTCTTGCGCATCACTTCCAGCGAGAACTTCAGCGCGCCGATCTCGTCGCGCAGGCTGGCCGGCGGCAGCGGCGTGCTGAGATTGCCCGCCGCGATCTGCCGGGTGAAGTCGGTGGCCGTGACCAGCAGGCCGGTGATGGAGCGCGCGAAGCCCCAGCCCGAGGCGAAGATCAGCGCCACGCCGGCGGCCAGCAGCGCGCCGGCGGCGGCCAGCTCGCGCGTGTCCATGCTGTCATACAGCGCGGCGATGGCCACGCCTGACGCGCCCAGGAACAGCGCACAGGCCAGGCAGGCCCAGGCCAGCATGCGCGAGCGCACGCCAGTCAGGCGCCACAGCATCAGCCGCGCCAGCAGGCCGCGCAGCCCGGTGGGCTTGGGCTGGCCCGCGCTCAGGCGGACGCCGCGCGCACCGCTGCGCAGCCGCGCATAGACCGCCTCGGCGGCCTCGACCTGCTCGCGCGTGGGCTTGACGCGCACCGAGGCGTAGCAGATGGTCTCGCCGCGCTCCATGATGGGCGTGACGTTGGCCAGCACCCAGTAATAGCCGCCGTCCTTGCGCCGGTTCTTGACCACGCCGGTCCACGAATCGCCGCGCTGGATGGTGCGCCAGAGGTCGGCGAAGGCCTCTTCCGGCATGTCGGGATGGCGCACGATGTTGTGGGCCGAGCCCACCAGCTCTTCGCGCGAGAAACCGCTGACTTCGACGAACGCCGGGTTGGCGTAGATGATGCGGCCGCGCGCATCCGTGCGGGAAATCAGATACTGCTCATCGTGCAGCGTGTATTCCTGGTCGTACACCGGCTGGTTGTTGCGCATGCGTCTGTCGTCCTGTGATGGGCGTTGGCGAGTTGCAGCCGGATCATCGGGGAGGGACGCCAGGGCGATCTTGATTTAGGTCAAGATATTTGAAAATTATGCAAAACGTAAACGCGCGGAGCGGGGCGCGGCGTGATGTGATGGTCGGCTTTGGGTGCGCGGCAAGGGGCGCGTCCCGGCGGCGCGGTATTGGCGCGCCTCGGACCCTGGAACCGGCGCGCGATGCCCGCCGGTTCAGGCGCGCGGCAGCTTGCCGAACGCTTCCAGCGCGCGCAGCCGGCTGCCGGCCAGGTCCACGATGGGCGCCGGGTAGCCGGCGGCCGCGCGCTCCATCGGGCTGGGCTCGTGGATGGCGTCGCCGGGCAGGTGCGCCAGCTCGGGCAGCCATTCGCGCAGGAACGCGCCGTCCGGATCGAACTTGCGCGATTGCGACAGCGGATTGAACACGCGGAAGTAGGGCACCGCGTCGGCGCCGGTGGACGCGCTCCATTGCCAGCCGCCGTTGTTGGCGGCCAGGTCGCCGTCCACCAGATGCGCCATGAACCAGGCCTCGCCCAGGCGCCAGTCGATCAGCAGGTTCTTGGACAGGAACATGGCCGTCACCATGCGCAACCGGTTGTGCATCCAGCCCAGCGCCAGCAGCTGGCGCATGGCGGCGTCGACGATGGGGATGCCGGTCTTGCCTTGCTGCCAGGCGAGCAGGTCCTCGGGCGCGTCGCGCCAGGGCACATGGACGGTTTCCGGCTTCATGGGCCGGTGCATGGACAGCTCGGGATAGGCGGCCAGCAGGTGTTGGTAGAACTCGCGCCACAGCAGTTCATTGATCCAGGTGGCGATGCCGGCCTTGCCGCTGTCCAGCTCGCCCAGGTTCGCCGCCTGCGCCGCGCGCAGCGCCTGGCCGGCCGACAGCACGCCGGCCGCCAGATAGGGCGACAGGCAACTCGTGCCGGGCCGCGACGGGAAGTCGCGGTCGCCCTGGTAGGATTCGATGGCCTCGTCGACAAAGCCGGCCAGCCGCTCGCTGGCGGCATCCTCGCCGGCGGGCCATAGCGCGCGCACCGCGTCCGAAGGCGGGTCGAAGCCGTCGAAGCGGTCGGGCAGCGCGTCCGCGCTCCAGGCCGGCGGCGTCTGCGCACGGGGCGCGGCGACCGCCGCCAGCGGCGCGCTGCGCAGCTTCTCGCGGCAGGCGCGCGCATAGGGCGTGTAGACGCGGTAGCACTCGCCCTTGCCGGTCAGTACCGAGCCCGGCGGCAGCAGCGTGCCGCCCTGGTGCAGGGTCCAATCCACGTCGGCTTCGCGCAGCGCGGCGGCCACGGCCTCGTCGCGGCGGCGCTCGTTCAGGCCCCACTCCGCGTTGGCGTGGACCTGTGCGATGTCGTGGTCCGCGCAGAAGCGCGCGATGGCGTCCGGCGCCTCGCGCCAGTCGCGCACCGTCAACAGCTTCAGGGGAATGCCCAGGGCCTGCAGGTCGCGCGACAGCGCGTGCAGGTTGCGCAGCCAGAAGTCGACCTTGGCCGGCGCGTCGCCATGCTGCTTCCATTGTCCGGGCGCCGCCAGGAACAGCGCTGTGACCGTGCCGTCACGCGCGGCGGCGGCCAGGGCGGGATTGTCGTGCGCGCGCAGATCGGTGCGCAGCCAGAACAGCGTATGCATGGGGCGGTCCAGGGCGTAGGGGCGTGGGATCGTGCCGGCTTGCGGCAAGGCTGGCATTCTATCCCGCGCGCCTCGGTCCGCGCGCCGGCGCGGCTGCCTGGCAGCCGATGTAAAAACTACGAGCAGATGTGACCAGCCGATCGGGCGCGATGCTCGCGGGCGGCGGCATCTGGTCAAACCATGAAACACGCTCGCGCCGTTCGCGTATTGACGGACCGGACCTTGGGCAATGTAATCGGAACGAAGACCACCGCAAGATGACTGACGCCATGGGAAATCTGATGGACCTCCGCCCGTCCTTCCTGAAGGGACGCTCCTCCTCCGGCACCACATCGCGCAATGTCCTGCAGGCGCTATGGCAAGCGGCCGGCATGCCCGATGAAGCGCTGGCGCATGTGTCGCTGACCGGCGCCGATCCCGTCCTGCCTTCGTCCTTCGCCGTCGGGCAGGCGGCGCAAGCCAGCATGGCCGCCGCCGCGCTGGCCGCCGCCGAGATCTGGCATCTGCGCGGCGGCGCGCGCCAGCAGGTCAGCGTCGACATGCTGCATGCGGCGCAGGAATGCCGCAGCTACTTCCGCATCAACGGCGTCACGCTGGATCCCCACGACCCCATCACGGGCGCGTATCGCTGCGGCGATGGCGGCTGGGTGCGCATCCACGCCAACTTCGCCCACCATCGCGACGGCGCGCTGGCCTTGCTGGGCTGCCCGCCGGGCGAAGGCACGACCCGCGCCGCCATCGAGCGGGCGCTGGCGCGCTGGAACGCCGTCGATTTCGAGCAGGCCGCCGCCGACGCCGGCATGGTGGTCGCCGCCATGCGCAGCTTCGATGAATGGGACCAGCATCCGCAGGGCCAGGCCGTCGCCGCGCAGCCGCTGTTCACGCTGGAACGCATCGGCGAGGCCGATCCGCGTCCCTTGCCCAAGTATGGCCAGGATCCGCGCCCGCTCACGGACATCCGCGTGCTCGACCTGACCCGCATCATCGCCGGCCCGGTCTGCGGCCGCGCGCTGGCCGCCTATGGCGCCGACGTGATGCTGGTGAATTCGCCGAACCTTCCGAACATCGACAACATCATCGACACCAGCCGGGGCAAGCTGTCCGTGTTCGCCGACCTGGACACGGCCGATGGCCGCATCGCGCTGGGCAACCTGCTGCGCAGCGCGCATGTGTTTGTGCAGGGTTACCGGCCTGGCGCCATGGCGGCGCAGGGCTTCGGTCCGCAGGACGCGGCGCGGATCCGGCCGGGCATTGTCTATGTATCGCTGTCGGCCTATGGCGAGCACGGCCCCTGGGCCAGGCGCCGGGGCTTTGATTCATTGGTGCAGACCGCGTCCGGCTTCAACCATGCCGAAGCCCAGGCCGCCGGACAGCCGGCGCCCAGGCCGTTGCCCATGCAGATCCTGGACCACGCTTCCGGCTACCTGATGGCCTTCGTCGCGCAGGCCGCGCTGGCGCGCCAGGCCACCGAGGGCGGCAGCTGGCATGTGCGCGTGTCGCTGGCGCAGACCGCGCACTGGTTGCGCGGCCTGGGCCGCATCGAGGGCGGGCTGGCCACGCCCATGCCGGCCATCGATGCCTACCTGCAAACGGAATCCTCGGGCTTTGGCGAGCTGGTCGCCTTGCGCCATGCCGCGCAGTTCTCGCAGACGCCGGCGCGCTGGACGCGGCCGTCCTGTCCGCCAGGCACGCATCCCACGGTCTGGCCCTGGGCCTAGCCTGGCCGAACGCCGCCGCTTGCCGTGCGGCGGCCAGGTCCGGTCAGGGCTTGCCGGCCTTCCACTCGCGCAGCGCGCGCAGCGTGTTGGCGACGTGGTGCTCGGGGCTCATGTCGGTGTACGAATACAGCACCTTGCCCGTTGGCGAAATCACATAGGACACGCGCTGGGCCATCTCGGGCCGGCGGTCGTGCACCGCGTCGTAGGACTTCATGATCTTGCCGTCGCCATCGGCGGCCACCGCGAACTTGCCTCGGCACTCGCTGACCGAGAACTTGTTCAGCGTGTCGATGTTGTCGGTGGACACGCCGATCACCGTCGCGCCCAGCGCCTTGTATTCATCGGTCGCCTCGGCGAAGTTGTGCGCCTCGATCGTGCAGCCCTGCGTGAAGGCGGCGGGGAAGAAATACAGCACCACCGGGCCTTGCTTGAGCGCCTCGTTCAGCTTGAAGGCATAGACCTGTCCGCCCAGCGAGGCCTGCGTGCTGAAGTCCGGCGCCGGCGCGCCGGCGGGCAGCGCGGCGTGGACGGCGGGGCTGGCGAGCAGGCCGCAAAGCAGCAGGCGGGAGACGAGGCGATTCATGGCGAACTCCAGGGGGCGTGTCGGGGAAAGGGCGGCGCGGACGGCATGGGCCGGGGAGGCTGCCGCATGGGCCGCGCGCCTGATGCACTGTAGCGTCGCGCGCCGTCAGGGTCCAGCGTCCGCGCATGACGCGGCGCCAGACCGGGATCGCGCGCGCATCGGCTGGCAGCGCGGGAAGGGTTCAATCGCGGCCATGCCCGCCGCCGCCGCCGCGATTGCCGCCGCCCCGATCACCGCCGCCTCGCTCCGGACGGTCGCCGCCGCGCTCTTCATGCCGCTGCGGCGGCGCTGGCCGATTGGCCTGCGGCGCGCTGGCCGGCTGCGCGCGCGGCGCTTCCATCTGCGGGCCGCGCTGCCGTTCGTTGTGCGTGGGCTGCGCCAGATTGTCGGGGCCGCGTTCCGGCCGCTGCATGCGGGGCTGCGGCGCCTGTTCGCGAACCTGCGGCGGTGCCTGGACCTGCGGGCGAGGAGGCTGCGCCTCGCGGCCCTGCGGCGGCGCGGCGCGCTCGTTCGGGCGCGGGCCGGGGCCGCCGGGGTTCGAGTCCGGACGCGGCGCGGTGCTGGTGCTGCGGAAGCCGGAATCGTTGTGGCGATCGCCTCGCGGGCCTGCGCCATCGGGCCGGCCGGCGTTGGGGCTTGCTGCGTTCGGGCCTCCGAAGCTGGCCCTGTCCGCATTGGGACCGCCGGCATTGCGGCCGCCGGGGCCGGGCCGGCCTCCGTCCGGGCCCGCGCCAGGACGCGGGCCGGCGCCGGGACTCGGTGCGCCATCGGGCCGGGAGCCGGCGCCCGGTCCGGGGCCGTGCTCCATGAAGGCGCGCGGCGGGCGGCCCTGGTTGTGCTCGAAGAACTGCCCGCGATCGGCGCCGGCCGAGCGCGCGAAGTTGCGCTGCGCGGCGGTGGGCGGGATGTGGGCTTCGTTGCGCGCGGCAGCCTCGCGCGGGTCGGCCATGCGCCGGATGCCGTTCGGACCGCCGTTGTAGCTGATGCGGCGGTTGTCGATGTTGTTGACCACCACGTTGTGCGTATACACGTTGGTGATATGGGTGACGTTCACATTGGTCACCGCGCGGTTGTAGAAGTAGCGGTCGTGGTTCCAGTAGCCACCCACGAAACCGATGCCGATATAACCGAAGCCGTAGTTGATGCCGCCGTAGAATCCGATGTGCGGCCCCCAGTAGCCGGCGTGCCACAGATAGATGCCGTCGACGAAACCCCAGTACCCCGGCGTCCACAGCGCGCCGGTGTACGGCGCCAGCACCCAGGCGCCCGGCACCCAGAAGTAGCCGTTGCGGTTCAGGCTCCAGTAGCCGGGCACCCAGATATAGCCGTCGGCGGGCGGCGGCGGCTGGGTGTAGACGGGCAGGGGCGGCGGCGGGGTGGGGCTGCGGTCCACCGGCGCCAGGTTGGCGTTGGCGGGGTCCGACGCGTCATAGGCGGGGGCGGGCGGCGGCGCATAGGTTTGCGCCTGGGCCGCGCCCGTGGCGAACAGGACGGCCGCGGCCAGGGGACGCAGGAAGGGAAATCCGATAGGGCGTGTCATGATCGCCTCCGGGGTGAGCGCGGGACGCGGTTCAATAGCCGTGACGATAATAGTAGTGCGGCCCGGGGTAGGCGGGGTAATAGTAGTAATTCGGCGCCGGCCGGTAGTAGGCCGGCCGCGCCGGCACCACCACGCATCCGCCCAGCATGCTGGCCAGGGCAAGCACCAGCACCAGGCGCTTCTTCATGGAGGGGCGGGTTTCCGTGGGCGCAAGACGGTCTCCCTCGGCGGGGCGGCAAGCGTGCCCGGTATGCGCGGTGTGCGGGGTGTGGGAGAGGGTTTCCATGTTCGTGGCTCCTGCGAGCGTCCGGCGCGCGAGCGGCGCCGGTTTTTGCGCTCACAGGAATTAGGCCACCTTCCCCGAAGGATGTTCGGCGCTGTAATCGTTCCGAAACAGCTTTCGCGTGACCGATGTTTGCGCGCTGGTGACCGGCCGTATCGGGCGTTGCCGGGTGTGCGCGGATGACGATATTTGTGACCTTGTGTCGATTCCAGGGCAGTTGATTCGTCGTGACAGAGGGCCCGTCGGGCCCGCCAACCGGAGAACAGCATGCGCAAGCTCGTCGTTTCGACTTTCATCAGCCTGGACGGCGTCGTCCAGGCTCCCGGCGGACCGCAGGAAGACACCAGCGGCGGCTTTCCCTATGGCGGCTGGATGGTGCCCTACGCCGACGAGACCATCGGCAGCCATGTGCGGAACCTGATGGCGGCTCCGTTCGAGCTGCTGCTGGGCCGCCGGACCTACGACATCTTCGCGGGCCACTGGCCGCACATCCCGGCCGATTCCCCCACCCGCCATCTGGCCGACCGCCTGAACGGCGCGACCAAGCATGTGGCCACGCACCGGCCCGAGGCGCTGCCCTGGCGCGGTAGCCAGGCATTGCGGGGCGATCTGGTCGACGCGGTGCGCGCGCTGCAGCGCCAGGACGGCCCCGACCTGCTGACCTTCGGCAGCGGCGACATGGTGCGCCAGCTGCTGGCGGCGGGCCTGGTGGACGATCTGTGGCTGCTGGTCTATCCGGTCATGTTCGGACGCGGCCGGCGCATGTTCGGCGACGATGCGCAGCCATCGGCGTTCAAGCTGGCGCACGCGGCCAGCACGCCGGGCGGCGTGTTGCTGACGCGCTATCTGCGCGAGGGGCAGCCGCCGCGCACGGGGTCGTTCGATACCGTCGCCTGACGATGCGCCCGTATCGGCGCTGATGCGAGCAAATGTTCAGCTCTTGGTCAGGATCGTCGCACGCATCCGCGGCTATTTCTTCTTGCGGCGGGCGGGCGCGCTGCCGGCGTAGTCGCGGCCGATGGCTTCCAACCCGGCGATCGCGAAGCGGCTCAGGTGGTCCACCAGCGTCTCGGCGGGCATTCGCAGCATCGCCTGCACCGGCCCGGGAACGCCGCGCCGGCCGATCTGCAGCAACAGGCAGGGCGCGATGACGCTGAGCAGGCAGCGTTGCAGCGCGGGATCGTCCTGGGGAATGCCGCTGATGTCGCTGGCGATGGCCATGACCACCGCGATCTTTTGCGGGATCTCGGACTCGAACAGCACCTGGATATGGGAGGAGGGCGCGAGTATTTCCGCCGTCAGCACGCTGATGTGCCAGTTCTCGGCGCCGCTCAGCGCGTTCCCGACCAGATGGCCGATCACCGCGCGCAGCTTGTCCGTCGCGGCCAGCCGGCTTTGCGCCAGCCGCTGCAGGTCGGCCACGTCCATCAGGCGGCGGTGCGCCTCGGCCAGCACGGCCTGGTAAAGCCCGCTGCGGCTGCCGAAGTGATAGTTGATCGAGGCCAGGTCCACCTCGGCGCGCGCGGCGATGGCCTTGCTGGCGGTTTCGGCGTAGCCATGGGCGGCGAACAGTTCGCCGGCCGCCTCGAGTATCCGTGCGCGGGTCGCTTCGCCGTCGGGGCGTGGCGCGCGGGCTGCCTTTTTCATGAATCCTGAATTCCTGCCGTGTTGGGGTACGCCGCAATTTTGCGCGACGTTGACTTTAAATTCAATTTAAATTTAGAATTTATTCGTCGACCCGACCCCAACGCCGAACGCGAACCGCCCGCCACCGCCCGGCCCCCCGGGAATCCCCGCCATGAAAAAGCCCATCATCCTCATCGCCGCCGTCGCGGCCCTGTCGCTTGCCGCCTGGGGCGGCTGGCGCTACAGCCAGCGCGACAGCGGCGGCGATCTCGTCTACTACGGCAACGTGGACATCCGCCAGATCTCGCTGGCCTTCGACGGCAATGGCCGCGTGCAGGAACTGCGCGCCGAAGAGGGCGACCGCGTGCGGGCCGGCGCCGTGCTGGCGGTGCTGGACACGCGCACGCTGGCGCTGCAGGCCGACCAGGCGCGGGCGCAGATGGACGCCCAGCAACAGACGCTGCTGCGCCTGCGCAACGGCTCGCGTCCCGAGGAAATCGCCCAGGCGCGCAGCCGGCTCGTCGCCGCGCAGGCCGACGCGGCGCGCGCCCGGCAGGACCTGGCGCGGCTGCGCGGCATCGCGGCCAACACGCAAGGGCGCGGCGTCAGCGCCCAGGACATGGACCGCGCCCGCAGCGCCGCGCAGGTGGCCCAGGCCCAGGCGGACGAACAGCGCGAAGCGCTGCGCCTGGCCGAGGCAGGCCCGCGCAAGGAAGACATCGCTGGCGCCGAGGCCCAGCTGCAGGCCACGCAGGCCCAGCTGGCGCTGCTGCGGCACCAGATCTCGCAAGGCGAGCTGAAAGCGCCCGCCGACGCCGTGGTGCGCTCGCGCCTGCTGGAGCCGGGCGACATGGCCACGCCGCAGCGGCCGGTCTACGCGCTGGCGCTGGCGCAGCCCAAGTGGGTTCGCATCTACGTGGGCGAGGCCGACCTGGGCAAGGTCAAGCCGGGCATGGCGGCCCGGGTCCAGACCGACAGCCAGCCCGACAAGCCCATCGCCGGCAAGGTCGGCTACATCTCGTCGGTGGCCGAGTTCACGCCCAAGGCGGTCCAGACCGAGGAGCTGCGCACCAGCCTGGTGTACGAAGTACGCGTGCGGGTCGACGACCCGCAGGACGCGCTGCGCCTGGGGCAGCCGGCCACGGTGCGCATGGCCCCGGACGCCGCGCAATGAACGAGGCCAGCGCCACGGTGGTCGCCGAGCGCCTGCGCAAGACCTTCGAGGCGCCCGGCGGCGGCCTGCTGCGTGCGGTCGACGACGTGTCGCTGCGCATAAGGCCGGGCGAGCTGACCGCGCTGGTCGGCCCGGACGGCGCCGGCAAGACCACGCTGCTGCGCATGCTGGCCGGGCTGCTCAGGCCGGACGACGGCGCGCTGCGGGTGCTGGACATCGACGTGACGCGCGACCCGCAGGCGGTGCAGGACCGCATCAGCTACATGCCGCAGCGCTTCGGCCTGTACGAGGATCTGAGCGTGCAGGAGAACCTGGACCTGTACGCCGACCTGCACGGCGTGCCGCAGGCGGCGCGCCGCGAACGCTATGCCCGCCTGCTGGAGATGACCGACCTGGCGCGCTTCACCGGCCGCCCGGCCGGCAAGCTGTCCGGCGGCATGAAACAGAAGCTGGGGCTGGCCTGCACGCTGGTGCGCTCGCCGGACCTGCTGCTGCTGGACGAGCCCAGCGTGGGCGTCGATCCGCTGTCGCGGCGCGACCTGTGGAAGATCGTGCGGCAGCTGATCGACGACGAGAACCTGAGCGTGATCGTCAGCACCGCCTACATGGACGAGGCCGAGCGCTGCGCCCAGGTCTTCGTCATGCACCAAGGCCGCCTGCTGGCCGAAGGCGCGCCGGCCCGCCTGACGGCGCGCGCGCGCGGCCTGACCTTTACCGCCACGCCGCCGCCGGACACGCCCGCGCGCGACCTGCAGGCGCGCCTGATCGACGCCGACACGCTGATCGTGGACGCGGTGCCCAAGGGCGGCGCGGTGCGCTACATCCGCCAGCCGGACGCGGATCCGCGCGCGCTGGACGCGCTGCTGGGCGGCGTCGCGCGCCAGGCGCGGCCGGAAGAGCTGGAAGACGCATTCATGATGATGCTGCGCCAGCACCAGGACGCCGGCGCGTCCGCGCCGCGTATGGCGCAAGGACGGGCGGACGACATGGCGCAGGCCGCCGCGCCCGCCAGGAACGGCGGCGACGGCCCGGCGATCGTGGTGCGCGACCTGGTGCGCCGCTTCGGCGATTTCACCGCCGTGGCCAGCACCTCGTTCGAAGTGGCGCGCGGCGAGATCTTCGGCCTGCTGGGGCCGAACGGCGCCGGCAAGACCACCACCTTCCGCATGCTGTGCGGGCTGCTGCCCGCCACCAGCGGCCATCTGGAAGTGGCGGGCCTGAACCTGCGCACGGCCCGCGCCCAGGCGCGCGGGCGCATCGGCTATGTGTCGCAGAAGTTCGCGCTGTACGGCAACCTGACCGTGCGCGAGAACCTGGAATTCTTCGGCGGCGCCTACGGCCTGCGCGGCCAGGCCCGGCGCCAGCGCGTGGCCGCGATGGTGGACCAGTTCGGCCTGGACCCCCGGGCGGTCAGCGGCCTGCTGCCCGGCGGCTACAAGCAGCGCCTGGCCATGGCGGCCGGCCTGCTGCACGAGCCGGAGATCCTGTTCCTGGACGAACCGACCAGCGGCATCGACCCGCTGGCGCGGCGCGCGTTCTGGCGCACCATTACCGCGCTGGCGCAAAGCGGCGTCACCATCATCATCACCACGCACTTCATGGAAGAGGCGGAATACTGCGACCGCATCGCCATCCAGGACGCGGGCCGCATGCTGGCGCTGGGCACGCCGCGGGCGGTGCGCGCCCAGACCGGCGGCGCGGGCGCGGCCGACATGAACAGCGCCTTCATCGCCATCGTCGAGCAGGGCCGCGCCCGCGCCGCCGGAGGCCAGGCATGAGCGGGGCCGGATTCCTGCGCCGCTTCCTGGCGCTGCTGCGCAAGGAAGTGCGGCAGATGCTGCGCGACAAGAGCAACATGGCCGTGGGCCTGCTGCTGCCCGCCGCGCTGATCCTGCTGTTCGGCTACGGCCTGTCGTTCGACGTCAAGCACGCGCCGCTGGCCGTGGTCATGGAAGACGCCTCGCCCGGCGCGCGCGAGGCGGTCCAGGGGCTGTGGGGCACGGCCTACCTGGCGCCGTCCTGGAGCGCCAACATGCCCGAGGCCGAGGCGCTGCTGCGCGCGGGCGAGGTCGACGCCATCGTGCGCGTGCCGCCGGATTTCTCGCGCCGCCTGGCGGCGGGGCAGGGCGGCGGCGCGCGCGTGCAGCTGGTGCTGAACGGCAGCAACTCCACCACCGCGCAGACGCTGGAAGGCTATGTCGGCGGCGCCATCGGCCTCTGGTCCCGGCGCCAGGCCGAGCGCGCCGGCGGCAAGCCGGCCGGCGCAGGCGTCGAGGTGGTGCAGCGCATGTGGTTCAACGAGGCGGGCATCAGTACCTGGTACCTGGTGCCCGGCCTGCTGGTGCTGGTGCTGACCTTGATCGGCGCCTTCCTGACCTCGCTGCTGATCGCCCGCGAGTGGGAGCGCGGCACGCTGGAATCGCTGTTCGTGACGCCGGTGCGTCCGGGCGAGCTCGTGCTGGCCAAGCTGGCGCCGTACCTGGCCATCGGCGCCATTGATCTGCTGCTGTGCCTGCTGGCGGCGCGCTTCCTGTTCGAGGTGCCGATGCGCGGCTCGCTGCTCATCATCTTCCTGGGCTCGATGCTGTACCTGACCGTCTCGCTGCTGCTGGGGCTGTTCATCTCGGGCGTCACGCGCAACCAGTTCCAGGCCAGCCAGATCGCGCTGCTGACCAGCTTCATGCCGGCGATGATGCTGTCCGGCTTCGTGTTCGACCTGCGCAACGTGCCGGCGGTCGTGCAGGCCGTGAGCTACGTGCTGCCCGCCACGCACTTCATGGGCCTGATCAAGACGCTGTTCCTGGCCGGCAACGACTGGCCCGCCATCCTGCGCAGCTCGGCCATCCTGTGCGGCTACGCGCTGGCGCTGGCCTGGGCGACCCGGCGCACGCTGAAGAAGAAACTGGACTGATCCATGCCTGCCCTCATCGCAACCCTGGCCCAGATCGGCGCGCTGATCCTGAAGGAACTGCTGGCCATCATCAAGGAACCGTCCAGCCGAGTGATCCTGTTCGCGCCGGCGCTGATGCAGGCGTTGCTGTTCGGCTACGGCGCCACCTACGACCTGAACCACGCGCCCTACGCGGTGCTGGACCAGAGCCGCAGCGCGGCATCGACCGAACTGCTGGCGCGGCTGGATGGCGCCGGCGTTTTCACGCGCGCGGCCACGCTGACCTCGTCCGACCAGATCGCGGGCCAGATCGACGCCGGCAAGGCGCTGATGGTGATCAGCATTCCCGCCGACTTCCAGGACCGGCTGGCGGCCGGGCAGCGCGCGCCGCTGCAAGTCATCCTGGACGGCCGCAATTCCTCGACCGCCGGCGTCGCCGGCGGCTACCTGGCGTCCATCGTGGCCGACTTCAACGCGCGGCACGGCGCCCAGGCGCCGGGCGTGACCGTGGAACGGCGCGCCTGGTACAACCCCAACCTGGAATCGCGCTGGACCCTGATGCCGGGCCTGATCGCCGCGCTGAGCATGCTGCAAACCCTGCTGCTGGCCGCGCTGTCGGTGGCGCGCGAGCGCGAGCAGGGCACCTTCGACCAGCTGCTGGTCACGCCGCTCACGCCCATGCAGATCCTGATCGGCAAGGCGCTGCCGGCCATCCTGGTGGGACTGATCCAGTCCACCATCATCTTCCTGATCATCCGCTTCTGGTTCCAGATACCGATGAACGGCTCGGTGTGGCTGCTGTACTTCGGGCTGCTCAGCTTCAACATCGCCGTGGTCGGCGTGGGGCTGTCGATTTCCGCGCTGTCGAACAGCATGCAGCAGGCCATGCTCTACACCTTCCTGGTGATCATGCCGCTGATGCTGCTGTCCGGCCTGCTCACGCCCGTGCGCAACATGCCCGAGGCGCTGCAGCTCGCCACCTACGTCAATCCGCTGCGCTTCGGCATGAACATCGTGCGCGGCGTCTACCTGGAAGGCGCGGGCTGGCGTGAGATCGGCGTCGACTTCATCCCCTTGCTGCTGCTGGCCGCCGTGACGCTGCCCCTGGCCGCGTGGCTGTTCCGCAACCGCATGTCCTGACATCGAGTATCGCCATGTCCGATTCATCCCATTCTCTCCGGCGCGTTTTTCCGTGTTCCCCGCGTCTCGTCCTGACCGCCTGCGCGCTGGCGCTCGCGCTGGCCGGCTGCGCCGTGGGGCCGGATTTCACGCGGCCCGAGACGGCGGCGCCCGACGACTGGAACAGCTGGCGCAGCGCCGACGACGCGCTGCGCGCGCCGCTGGCGGCCACGCCGGCGTTGCCCTCGCAATGGTGGCTGGCGTTCGGCGACCCCGTGCTGAACCAGTTGCAGCAGCGCGCCGTCGCCGCCAGTCCCGACCTGCGCACCGCGGCGCTGCGCTATGCGCAGGCGCGGGTCCAGCGCGGCGTCGCCGCGCAGCGCGCGCCGGAGATCGACGCCAGCGGCGGCATCACGCGCCAGCGGCAGAGCGAGTACGGCGCCGGCACCCGCATGATCGACGCCATCGGCGGCGACCGCGAGACGCTGGCCAAGGCCCTGAGCGAGCCTTTCACGCTATATCAGGCCGGCTTCGACGCGTCCTGGGAACTGGACCTGTGGGGCCGCGTGCGCCGCTCCATCGAGGCGGCCGACGCCGACGTCGTCCGCCAGGCCGCGCTGCTGGACCTGGCCCGGCTGACGCTGGCCAGCGACGTGGCGCGCAACTACTTCGAACTGCGCACCGCCCAGCGCCAGATCCGGCTGGCGCGCGAGGACATCGCCGCGCTCGAAGACCGCATGCGCATCCTGGCGGCG
Source organism: Achromobacter sp. 1011811831 (assembly GCF_059760905.1). NCBI lineage: Bacteria > Pseudomonadati > Pseudomonadota > Betaproteobacteria > Burkholderiales > Alcaligenaceae > Achromobacter > Achromobacter sp. 1011811831. The sequence goes on along the minus strand of NZ_JCBANG010000007.1, from coordinate 90,719 downwards.
CGAGCCCAAGGCGGCACGGTGGGCCAGCTGGACCTGGAGCAGCAGCGCGCCGACCTGGCCGATACCCGCGCGCAACTGCCGCCGCTGCTGGCGCAGGCGGCGGCCAGCATCAACCAGATCGCGCTGCTGCTGGGCGAGCGGCCGGGGGCATTGCGCGACGAGCTGGCGGGTCGGGAGACGAGCGCGAGCATCAATATGGACGGGGGCAAAGGCGCGGCCAAGAGCACCAGCGCCACCACCACCACCACCACCACCACCACCTGCGCGCCGGCCTTGCCCGACCTGGCGCTGGGCCTGCCGTCCGAGGTCGCCCGGCGCCGGCCCGACATTCGCACCGCCGAAGCCAGGCTGCACCGCGCCACCGCCAACATCGGCGTGGCCCAGGCCGACCTGTATCCCAGCATCCGCCTGGGCGCGCATCTTGGCCTGGAGTCGTACCTGAGCGGCGAGTTCTCGGACTGGGGCAGCCGGGCCTGGTCCATCGGCCCCAGCCTGAGCCTGCCGCTGTTCGACCATGGCCGCCGCAAGAGCGTGGTGGAACTGCGCAAGCTGGAGCAGCAGGAAGCGGCGGTCGACTTCCAGCAGACCGTGCTCAAGGCCTGGCAGGAGATCGACGACGCGCTCAACGCCTACACGGCCGAACGCCAGCAGGCCCGGCAGCTGGCCGAGCGCGCGCGCAGCGCCGACGACGCTTACCGGCTGGCGCTGGCGCGTTACGAGGGCGGGGCGGTGGACTACACCGTGGCGCTGGACAGCCAGCGGCGCTATCTGCGGGCGCGGCGCGACCTGGCCGCCAGCGTAGGGCGGCTGGCCACGCGCTATGTCACGATCAACAAAGCCATCGGCAATGTGCCGCGCGACGCGTCGCCGGCGTCCGCCCAGCCCTAGCCGTCACGCTCAGGCAAAGCGGCCGAGCAGCGCCTCGGCCGTGACCACCATGCAGTATTCGCCGTCCAGGTTGGCCAGCGACATGGCATGCACCTCGTCCGCGCCGCGCGGCGCGCCGTTCCAGTCCTTGCGCCCGAAGGTGAAACAGCCGTCAGCCACCAGCCAGGTCTGAAAACCCAGGTTGCCCGCCATGCGCACCGTGGCCTCGACCGAGTTGTTGGTGATGACGCCGACGACGACCAGGGCGTCGTGGCCCGCGTCGCGCAGCCGCTGTTCCAGGCCGGTGCCGATGAAGGCGTTGTTGGTCTGCTTGCCGATGACCGGCTCGCCGGCCGCCGGCAGGGCTTCCGGCTTGAAGGCATGCCCCGGCTGGCCCGGCCGGTAGTGCGATTGCGGATGCGTGGAATCATGGCGCACATGCCACACCGGCCAGCCCTGGCCGCGCCAGTGCGCCAGCAGGCGCGCGATCTGCGTCTCGGCCTGGGGATTGTTGCGCTGGCCCCAGCTGGGATGATCGATGGCCTGCTGCAGGTCGATCAGCAGCAGCACGGCGCCGGGCGCGGGAAGCGAGGACGACATGGGCGGACTCAGTTCGTGGAAGTGGGTTCGGCCGTGCGCGAGGCCTGGCTGGGCATGCGCTCGACGGCCAGCGTGCCGGGGCGGTCCGGCGAAGGGCGCAGCACCACCGCATGGTTCGGCCCGCCCGCGCCCAGGTTGGGCAGGTCGGCCGGCCGCGCCGCCACGGCATTGAAAGGGCCGCCGCCGCTGGCGGGCACGCCGTCCAGCGTCAGGCTGGCCGCCCAGGCGCCGCCATGGCGCGACAGCACCTGGTAGCGTTGCGGCGCGCCGGCGGCGCGGGCGACGATGTACACCGTGTCGCCGATCACGCTCAAGGCGGGCGGCGACGCGGCCAGCGCGTCCAGCTTCGCCGGCTTGCCGCGCTCGACCAGCCAGAGCGCGCCGCCCGGACGTTCCAGGATCGCCAGCATGACATTGCCCTGCGCGTCGACGCCCACCGCCGGGCGGCCGACATAGGACACGCCCAGGTCGGCCGGCTCGCTCCAGTCCATGCTCATATCGCTGGTGTCGCCGGCCTCCACCAGCCGGATCAGATGATTGTCGCCACGCTGCCGGAAATACAGCTCGACGCGGCGCTCGTGGTCGCGGATCGCCGCCAGCCCGCCCGCCGCCTGCGGCGCCGGCACGCGCCGCCAGTCCTGCCACTCGGGCGCCTTGCCCTTGGGAGCCGGCAGCTGGCGCGTGTAGTACAGCGCGCCCGCCGAGGTGGCGGCCAGGATCACATAGCGCCCGTCGGCGGCGCGCGCCGCGGCCGGCGAGCCGGTCACGCCGTCCAGCGCCGGCAGGGACTGCCACGTCCCCCAGCTGCCGTCGATGCCCGACGGCGCGATCCAGTGCAGCTGGCCGTCGTAGCCCAGCGCCACGGCGGCCGCGTCGCCCTGCGGCGCCACCACCGGAATCTGCGCCACGCGCATGCCGCCCAGCGCCTGCCAGCCTTGCCAGGTGCCGTCATGGCGCTGCTTGTTAGCCCACACGCCGCCCAGCGGATCGCGCGCCATCAGGCCCGCCGTGCCGTCGGCATGGGTGTAGCTGACCAGCGGCCCGTTGGTGCGGCCGCCCAGGCTCTGCCAGCGGCGCTGGCCCGAGTCCCAGCGGTTGACGGCCGCATTGGTCTCGCCGGCGGCGAACACCACCAGGCCGCCGCGCCCGTCGGCGTACAGCTGCGGCGTGATGTCCTGGCGCGACACGTAATAGGCGCGCTGCACCCAGGCGGCGGCCGGGCCGGCCGGCTCCTTGCAGCCGCTCGGGCCGGCGCAGTAGTGGTAGTCGTTCCAGGCGTAGTGCTGGAAGATCACGGACTTGCCGGCGATCTCGGCCGGGTCCAGGTTGCTGGCGCGTTCCTGGCTGGGGTAGTCGATATAGCCGGCCTCGGCGTAATTGCCGGGCACGCGCAGCATGGCCTCGCGCACCAGCCGCGCGCTGGCGATATGGTCGGGATGGCCGTGGCCCGCGCAGCGCCAGCACAGCTGCGTGTAGGGCACGCTGATGGTGTCGTCCAGGTGGCGCACCGTGGTCGGCGCGTACTGGCGGATCAGGTCGGCCAGCGTGTCGACCAGATCGGGGCGGGTGTAGCGCTCGGCATGCGGGCCCAGCGTGTCGGCGCTCTGGCCGGGCTCGGACTCGACGCGGCTCAGCGGCGTCAGGCTGCCCCAGCCCTGGCCGAGCCAGGGATCCTTCAGGCGCATGTGCCACAGCTGCACGCGCGGGTTGCCCTTGAGCGTGAAGCGCGCGATCGTGTGCCCGCCGGCCACGGCCGTGTCTTCCTTCCATTCATCGGGCTGATGCGCCATGTAGGCATAGGCCGCGCGCACGCCGCGCTCGCGGCCCAGCATGTAGCCGTCGCCCTCGCCGGCGTCGCTGGCGGTCATGTAGACCAGCCGCACGCAGCCGCCCGCCTCGATGTTCGAGGCAATATCCGGGTTCATGAACAGCAGGTCGTCGTCCAGGTGCGCGACAAAGGCCAGGTCCTTGATGCCATGGCATTGCGCCAGCGTGGGCGGGGCGGCCTGCGCGGCAAGCGGGATCAGGCCGGCCAGCGCACACAGCAGCGCGCGGGCGGCGCGTATCGGCCAGGCCATCGTTGCGGGCATATCAGTCCTTGCGTGACAGGCGGCGCGTCTCCGAAGCGCGTCGGGATCGGCGGACGCCGGGCTGGGGTCGAAGTGGGGAATTGTAGTGCGGCCGGATGACGGGCCCGTGCGGGAAGCGCCTGCACAACGATCCTGGCGGCAGAGCAGGGCGCGCATTGCGCGACCGAGGCCGGACTGCAAGTCCTGGCCCGTGCGGCAAGTCGTGCCGCGCCGGGCGTCCATCCAAGCGCTCGAATGGGTCCTTGCCTACCGTGGGAAAACCCCGAGTCCGGAACGCTTGCGTGGAATATTCTCGAATCCGATAATTTTCTTATTCGAGAATTATTGCGTCATGCCCGCGCAAGGACCGCAGGCCCGCTTCCGCGAGCCGCGAGCCGCGCCCAGGCGCCGACGCATGTCCGCGAGCCGTGCCGAACCGGCGTCGGCGCGCCATCCATAAACAACGGACGGCACGCAAACCCCGGGGACCGCCCGCCACGCTCGCGGGCGCCCGCAGCGCATCAGTACATACCTATAAGTACATACACAAGTACAAACCGGAGACATGCATGAGCGCGTTCAAGGAAATCAGCAAGATAGCCGGCGCCTTCGTCGGCGTGATCGTCGGCGCGGGCTTCGCCTCGGGCCAGGAGATCCTGCAATTCTTCACCAGCTTCGGCGTCTACGGCCTGATCGGCTGCGTGGTCGCGGGCCTGACCTTCGTCTTCCTGTCCATGGTCTTCTCGACCCTGGGCCAGCGCCTGCGGGCGCAATCGCACAAGGAAGTCGTCCAGGCCCTGCTGGGCCGGCACCTGGGCATGGTGTTCGACCTGCTCATCACCTTCTTTCTGTTCGCCATCACGGTCGTGATGCTGGCCGGCGCCGGCTCGCTGCTGCAGCAATGGCTGGGCCTGCCCGAAGCCTGGGGCAGCGTGCTGGCCACCGTCGCCACCGTGCTGATCGTGTGCCTGGACGTGCGCCAGGTCATCGCCTTCATCGGCGCCGTCACGCCGCTGCTGGTGTTCCTGACCGTCGTGGTCGCCGCCTATGTCGTCAGCACCCCGCACGCCAGCCACGACGTGCTGCTGGCCGCCGCGCAACAGCAGCCGCGCGGCGCCAGCCAGTGGCTGGTGGCCGCCTTCCTGTACGTGTCCTACAACATCGTCGCCGGCATGCCGTTCCTGGTCATCATGGGCGGCCAGGCCAGCTCGCGCCGCAACGCGCTGTGGGGCGGCGTCCTGGGCGGCGTGCTGCTCGGCATCCTGATGCTGCTGATCGGCGCCGCCATGTACCTGCGCATCGACACCCTGGGCGGCGTGTCCATGCCCATGCTGGCGCTGGCCACGCAGATCTCGCCGGGACTGGGCCACCTGATGTCCCTGGCCATCTTCGGCATGATCCTGAACACCGCCGTCGGCATGCTGTACGCCTTCGTCGCCCGCATTCTGCCGGCCGGCGGCGCGCCGTTCCGCCTGGGCACCACCGTCGCCGGCATCGCCGCGCTGGCCGGCAGCTTCGTCGGCTTCATCAAGCTGGTCGGCGTGGTCTATCCCATCTACGGCTACATCGGCTTTCTGCTGATGGGCTGCACGCTGGTGTGCTGGCTGCGCTCGGCGCGGCCGCGCGCCATCGCATGAGGCGGGCAGGGGCCTTGTCCGCCCGACGAGCCCCGGCAATCCCCGGCCGGCCATACGGTGTTCGATACCCATCCGCGCGCGGACCGGGTATCGTCATGGCGCACAAGATCGCATAGCCACCGTATTCAACCGACCAAGGAACGCAAGATGCTTCGTCCCGGAATCACCCTGGATAATTTTGTCGAACGCCAACGCGGCACGCTGCCCGACACCTACGGCGTGCGGCTGCTGGCCCTGTCCGAAGGGCGCATGAGCATGGAAATGACCGTCGCGCCCTGGATGATGGCGCCCAACGGCTACCTGCACGCCGCCAGCCTGGTCATGCTGGCCGACACCTGTGCCGGCTACGCCACCATGGCGCACCTGCCCGAAGGCGCCAAGGGCTTCACCACGCTGGAACTGAAATCCAACTTCCTTGGCACCGCCCGCGAAGGCGTGCTGAGCGTGGAAGCCATCGCCGACCACATGGGCCGCACCACGCAAATCTGGTCGGCCAACGTGGTCGATGCCACCGGCCGCAAGCTGGCGCTGTTCCGCTGCTCGCAGGTCATACTCTGGTGATGGTTGGATAATGCCGCCCGTGGGCGGCGCGCCAAATGATGCCGCGCCGCTCGCCACCATCGACGATCACGGTTCCCGGCACACGGCGCGCGCCGCCGGTCCGCCCGGGAACACAGGAGCGCAAGGCATGACGCTGAAAAAGAAAGGGAAGTTCTGGTACGGCACGACGCAGGACGACCTGCAAACGGAAATGCGCCGCTACAGCGTCGACAACGTCTACGAGGCCACCCGCTACGCCGCCTCGGCCTGCGCCTGCGGCGGCAAGACCTTCACGCTGGACACCGACGAAGACGCCGGCGTCGCGCTGCGCACCTGCACGGCCTGCGGCAACGAACACTACATGGGTGATAGCGCCAGCTACGCGGACGAGGCCGAGCCGGCACGCCACCCCTGCGTGTGCGATGGCGAAGCGTTCGAGCTGCTGTCGGGCGTCGCCCTGTATGAAGACAGCAACGACGTGCGCTGGTACTACATCGGCTGCCGCTGCGCGCAGTGCGATCTGGTCGGCGTCTTTGCCGACTGGAAATGCGAGGCCGGGGACGCCGACGCCTTCCTGGCGGCGGTCTGACGCGCAGCCGCCGCCGCGCTGCTCAATGAAGCTGGTCTGAGCCTTCGGGCTGCAATCCCGACAGGGCGTTCCAGTCGGGATCCTTGTACGTGCGCAACTGCAAGGGATAGGCGGGATGCCCCGCCAGGCAGGCGTTGAACGCGTCCAGGAAGGCCTCGACGTCGTGGGTGTAGTAGCGCCATTCCTTCTGGTGATTGCCGGTCAGGCACGCCACCTGCACCCCGATGGGGGAGTCCTCGAAGCCCTTTTCGATGGCCTCTTCGAAATTGTTGGTGTGCTGCTTGTCGTCCTCATTGGGCATGCCGGATTCAACGCCCTGGTACGGCCAGGAGATGATGATCAGATTGTCATTCACCTGACGCGCGGACGCCGACGGCAGTCCGGTACGAAAACGAACGATGACCGACAGGCCGTCGATCCGGGCTTCGCCCACGGACCATAGATTGCCTGGAAAAATGCTGCTCATGAAGAAGATTCCTGTGTGTATGCCGGACCGATGTGGAGCGGCGGTTGTTGCTGGGACAAGCTTGCGCGGATGGTCTTGAGGACGGGGGAGGGCATATGTCGGGCCGGTTCTCGCGGCGTCTCGACGTAGCGTTCGGCGGATGGCGCTCTCAAGGAAAGCCATTGCCGTCTTGCGGAATGAGCGTCGGGATATCAGCGCGCCATTGCGACCGTCGTCCGGGACATGGGCATAGCTTGTCTGTAAATGTCGAACAAGGCGAGCGTCTATCGCATGCAGGTTGCGAGGATGGATGCGCGCAAGGCTTGATGCGCCGGAACAGGGCGCGGGTTGGGTGTGCGATTGATTGCCTGCCGGCAATCTGGCCAGGGATGCCGGCAGGCGTTCGCTACGACGCGACGGGTCTTATTGAATGACCGCGGGCGCGGCATGCTGAGCCGCGCCGGGCTCCGTGGCTGCGTCGATCGCGCGGGCCTGTTCCAGCATGGTCTCGGTCAGGACGCCCAGGTGCTCGCACAGGCATTCCACGCCGCCCATCAATGAGGCGACGGTCCACGCGTCCAAAGGCTGCGCGCCGGTGGCGTCGGGCTCGGCCGCGCTATTGCCGACCATGCGGGCGATGGTCTCGATGGCGTTGCGGGCGCGGTCGATGTGGTGGAGAGGGGCGAGGGGGATCAGGCCGAGTTCGGGGTCGGTGGGGATGGACCAGGGGTTTTGAGTGAGGGGGTGGGATTGCATGACAAGCTCCGGTAGTGCTTGGAGTCCGCTATGCCTGGGGCTGCCCTTGGGGACGTGCGGAGACAAGCGGACTTAAAAAAGCCGCCATTCGGCGGCCGTCCACCTGTGGCCTTTCCGGCTTCCATCCCGGACTACCGTTTTGTGCGGTAGTGGGGGGAGTATAGGGGAGTGAGGGGGGGGGGGGATTCGAAGAATCGGACGGGGTTACGTTCTGGGTTGGGTAGGGTGGGCATGGCAGGTGTCTTGGGTGCCTGTTGTCGAGCCAAAGCGGTCAGTGCCCTAGAAACACCGCCCTATCGGTTTTGCTAAGCACGTTAGACATGGAGCACGTTCAGCAGATAACGGCATTCCTCGCGTGCGAAATAGCTGACAGTCTTGTCAACGGCAAAGTCTAGTTGGTCACCGGCCATCAGTTGTCGTGTCTCGTCTCCGTAACTCAGTTCAAGTACGCCTTTTAGCAGCCATAGTCGCTGTCGGTACGGTTTCGAATGCCATTGTGGATAGTCGACGCGGGCGCCACTGGGCAGTTCGATTTCTATGAGTTCAGTGCCGGTTCTATCATCCAGTTCTGCGATCTGCCGTCGGACGTATCCGGTGGCTGGATCCCGCCAAGTTGTTTGATCTGTCTTATGACGGACTAAGAATGGGTTAGGGGATGGAATCGGCGCCAGTAGCTCTGTCAGCGCGACCCCAAGGCCCGACGCAAGGCGGCCGAGCACTGTCGCAGTTGGGCTGCTGTCCCGTCTCTCGATTTTCGAAATCATCGCCTTGCTGACGCCGGAGCGCTCGGCCAACTGGCTGAGACTCAGCCGCTGCGAAGTTCTCAACTCCGAAATACGTTGTGCAATTACGTCGTCAACCAGCATCGAGTTTCCTTTTTTTTCTTCGTCTCGTATATTAGACGATTCGTATCCTATTATGAAATGAGAGGACTTGTATGCATACCGTACATTGCACCGAAGACCGCCATGCTGCGGTCATGCTTGAGATTTTCAACCATGCAATCCTGCATTCCACCGCGTTGTACGACTACAAGCCCCGTCCAGCTGAGGCGATGGCCGGTTGGTTCGAGACTAAACGCAAGAACTCCTTCCCTGTCCTTGGGGTGGAGGACGAAGCCGGGAAGTTGCTGGGTTTTGCATCCTATGGAACGTTTCGTGCGTGGCCCGCGTACAAGTACAGCGTTGAACATTCGATCTACATCCATCACGAGTGCCGCGGCCTGGGACTTGGACGCCGCCTACTCACCGAGCTGATCGAAGAAGCGCAAGCAAGGGAGGTCCACACCATGGTAGGCGGGATCGACACCGCAAATCAGGCGAGCATCGTGCTGCATGAACGTCTGGGCTTTGAGCCTGCTGGCGTTATCAAGGAGGCGGCCTACAAGTTCGGAAGCTGGCTCGACCTTGCGTTCTATCAAAAGGTGTTGCGCACACCAGCTCATCCGAATGAAGAATGACGGCAGACCAATGATTGCTCCTGGCCGATAGCCTAGATGATGGTTCATCTCGCCTGCGAGCGCTCGCTCAATCAATGCCTTCTTGAAGGCCAGAGAGGCGGCGTTGATGGCTTCGGCCGTCATCGGGCCGTTGCCGAACGACTCCAACAGCTCAGGGGGAATAGCCGGCAGATCCGCCAGCTTGGACTTCGGGGTGCGAGGCATACATACTCCTTGGACGTATGTTATGCCTTGAACACGAAATTAATGACAGGCCCAGCCATACCGCTGCATTCTCAAAGCTAGCCTCGGACGACGTACACACAGGCAGACCCGGAGCCCCCCGCCGCGCCATAGTCCAACGGTTATCGACCCACTCAGGCTCATCCCCAAGCCCCCAACCAAGATGACCGCATTCTTCCTCTACTTCGAAACCAAGAACGAATCATCAACCGACTACCGTGCCTTCGCCAACGTCGGCGCCTTCGTCGTCCCGAAGACGATCGATTCCGGAAAAATGCCCATCCTCCTCCACGGCAAGCCCGTCGTTGCCAGCATGATTTCCGACGGCAGCAATCACGGCATCGCCGACTACTTCACAGGCAGCGACAAGCAACAGATCAGGGACATGCTGTTAGCCTTCATCCATGCCCGAGTACAAAACGACGCGGTGATCGCCAACCTCATGAAGTTCATCTACAACAACCAGGAAACGCTGACGCTCGATGACGGCGATCCCGTCGATCTCGCCTATGCCGAATTCGAGCAGCGCTTTGACCCGTCGCTGTTCGAGCGCGACCGCCGCGTCCGGGTGGCCTTGCGAGGATTCGGAAGCCAGCCATGAAAAAGCTCGCGGTTCCCCTGGAAATCAAGGACATCGCTTCTTCGAACATCGACGCCTTGCCATCATGGCGGCCAGACAGCCGGGAACAGGTATTCCTGGGCCTGGACCTGGAGATCGGCGTGCGGGGCGAGCGCGCCTCCAATATGTTCCATGTCCGCGTCGCCACGCCCGAGGCCTTGCGGCGGCATGGCGGCGGCTTTTGCATGGTGAAGCACCGCACGCTGGTGATTTCCGATTTCGACTGGAAGCAGCTGACCGCCTTGCTGGACGACATCGTGCGCGATTGCGCCAGAGGCAGCTGGGAAGAATCCTGCGCGGTGCTGCAGCGGTACTTCAACTGGGAGTACGAAGACTATTCCGCGTAAGGTTAGGCTTCAACGACCACCATTCAGAAAAACCAAATGTTGATCGACAGGGAAATCAAGCCGGGCGTCTCGCTTGGCGGCATCAAGCTGGGTGAGAGCGTGGACTTCTACCTGGACAGGCTGTCCACGCATTATCTGGTGCGTGACGACAGGGAGGCGTCGTGGGCGTTTGTGGGCGACGACCTGATCTCCATCGCGTATGACGCGGACAGATTGATTACCACGGTCTGCGCCAACTCCAGGTTCCAGGGCAGCTACGCCGGACTGATCTGGCCCGGCATGACCGTATTGCAGGTGATCCAGAACACCCACGCCCAAACCGAGTATGCCAGGTGCATCGTGATCAACGGCATCGACGGGGTGGGGCTGCCCTTGCCGGAAGAACATGATGATTTCGAGAACCTGGGGCAATCGATTCCTGACGAGACCGTGCTGGAGTACATCAGCGTGTTCCAGGAAACCTGGGGCAAGAGGCGGCGCAAGAAGTAGCGCGGGAAGTAGGGCGGGAGGCGGGGGGAGCGCAGACCGTCAGGCTCACGCATCCGCGCGCCGCGCCAATACGCCGCTTTCGATCAGGCGCGACAGCAAGCGCGCATAACTCGGATGGGGATCGGCGGCGTTGTCGGCCAGGATCGCCGTCAGGCGGGCGTCGGACGAATCGACGCGCTGGTAATGGCTGCCGCCATCGAACCCGGCCGGCTGGAATGCCGCGCATAGATCGACGATGGCCTGATACTCGGCGAGCCGCAGCCTGTCCAGCTCGCGCGCGGCCATCATGTCGGAGCTCCAGCCCGTTGCCTGATCCGCCGCCGCCAGATAGGCGGCCAGGTCGTAGACCGGCATCCAGGCGGGGCCGATGAGGCCGGCTCCTGTTTGGAATAGATCGGCCAGGTTCGTGGGGGCAGATGGCATGGGCGTTCTTGCGTGGCGTCGGTCCATGGTTGGCCTTTAGCCTAGGGGCGTGCCCGTCAGCGTCGGCGTCCGGCAAGCATACCGGACGGGACAGCCATTTCCGCTACCGATGCGCCAGCGCCATGAACCCCGCCGCCAGCAGAATCATCCCGCCAGCCGTCCCATCGATCAAACGCCGCCGCCACTCGCTCAGGCTGCCGCCGCCAAGCCGCCCAAACCCGACGCACACCGCCGAATACACCACCGCGCACCAGAACATGAACGCCGCCGACAGCAGCAGCGCCTGCACGGTGGTATTGCCCTGCTGCCGATCCATGAATTGCGGCAGGATCGCCAGGTAGACCAGCATCCCCTTTGGGTTGAGCAGCGAGGTCAGGAAGCCCTTGTACAGCTGATCCCTGACCCGCTCGCGCGAGGCTTGCAGGCCGCCGGGGCGCATGGCGGCCCGCACCAGCTTGGCGGCCAGGAAGACCAGATAGCTGATGCCGGTCCAGCGGATGATCTCGAACAGCAGCGGCGATGCCGCGACGACGGCGGCCAGTCCCAGCGCCACCAGCAGCGAGTGGACGCAATAGCCCAGGATGATGCCCGCCGTGGCGCGAAACCCCGCCGCGGTGCCGGTGGACACCGCCTGCGAGGCGACGAAAAGAATGTCGGGCCCAGGGGTGCAAACCAGCGGAATGACGGTGGCCGAGAACAGAAGAAGCGTAGAAATATCCATGGCGCAAGCTTATCGGGACTCGCCTGGAAGGTGCTTCCAAGGTCTTGCAGGGAATCCAGTATCTAAGGCAATATTTATCGCATGGACGATATAGACAGAAAGATTCTTGCGGAGCTGCAGCGCGACGGGCGGCTTTCTCTCACGGACCTGGGCGAGCGGATCGGGTTGAGCCTGTCCCCTTGCCACCGGCGGGTTCGCGCCTTGGAAGAGGCGGGGGTGATCGCGGACTATCGGGCGAACCTGAATCCCTCGGCGGTGGGATTGAATTTCTCCGCCATCGTGTTCGTGACCTTGCGGGTCACGGACCGGGCCGCCGTGCAGGCCTTCGAGGACGCGGTCCCGCAGATTCCGGAAATCATCCAGGCGCAGCGGCTGTTCGGCGATCCGGATTTCCTGCTGCATGTGGTCACGACGGATTTGGCGGCGTATCAGAAGCTGTATGACTACAGCCTGTCGACCTTGCCGAGCGTGCAGCGGCTGACGTCGACCTTGGTGATGAGGAATGTGGTGCAGAATCGGGCCTTGCCGATTTGATCGGGCGTTTTGATCGGGGAATTCGGATCGGGCGTGAATGCTATCCTGCTCGCGTCCGATTCCACCCGACCGTTGTCGCGCGAAAACTCCCGGTGTCGACGCGCAATCGATGCCGTGGTCGCGGCAGCACCGGTCTCATTTTCAAGTAGCAAGAATATGCCCACCCGCCTGCGAGCCATCCGTTCCGATATCACGAAGCTTCAAGTCGACGCCATCGTCAACGCGGCAAACTCTTCATTGCTGGGTGGCGGCGGCGTCGATGGCGCGATCCATCGCGCCGCCGGGCCAGACCTGGTGCATGAATGCAGGCTGCTGGGTGGCTGCAAGACCGGCGAGGCCAAGGTGACCAAGGCCTATCGTCTGTCCGCGCAGTACATCATTCATACGGTGGGGCCGGTATGGCGGGGCGGTGATAACGGGGAGCCGGGCTTGCTGTCCAGCTGCTATCGCCGGTGCATCGAACTGGCGCAGGACAGGGCGCTTGCCTCGATTGCGTTTCCCAGCATCAGCACGGGCATCTATGGCTATCCCATCGAATTGGCGGCGCAGGAAGCGGTCAAGAGCGTTCGTGCAAGCCTGTCTGTGGAATCGTCGATTCAGGAAGTGGTCTTCTGCTGTTTTTCGCAGGAGGACTTGCTTCAATATGAGCGCGTCCTGAATGGACTGCCTGCCTGATCGGTGCTGGGAAATAGCCGCCGGGCCGCAAGCGGCGGCGTTCAACAAGGCGGCAATCAAACGTCCGTGGCGTACACCCGATCGGATCCCGCCAGGTAGCAGACCGTCGATTCCGGGCAGACAATCTCGCCGGATGCGACGGCCAGATCAAACGCAGCCTTCACGGCTTCGGGCGTCTTGAACCCATATGCAGCCAGGTTCGGCATCGCGAACTGCGCGATACGCCCGCAATTGAATCCGTCCGCCTCGCCGTGTTCGCCAAAGTCGAAATCCACGGTGCCGGACGGCAGCCAGACCGCGAACCTGATGCCGTGCTTGTAGTACCGAATGCCGTCCTCGAGCACGCCAGGTAGCGGGAGGTCCATCCCGGCCCAATCCATGGCTGAAGTCGGCATCCTGATGCCAGAGGCTCGCAGCTTCTGGAGGGCCATGTGAACGCTGGCCTGGTAGTCACGGATCAGGCGGTGTAGGTGGGGGTTCATACGCTCATCTTTTGCCGAATAGCCGCTTTCGACCCACAACGGTCACTCGAGCCTGTGCCAACCGGACATTCAGTTCGGCCTCCATGCGTGACCACTAGCTTCCGATATCTGTGGCGGGCGTAGTGATTTCAGTCAGGCGCTGCCCGTCGTTGCCATCCTCGACTCTCCAGCCTCGGGTGCTTAACATCTTCCGTATTTCATCGGCTTTTGCCCAGTTCTTTGCCTCTCGGGCTTGAGCGCGCTCACCGAGCAGCACCCGAATGCGTTCCGGAATGTCAGGCGCAACTGGGTTCCAATCGCGTAGCCCGAGGCCCAGTACAGAATCAAAGCTGTCCACAGTCGCTTTCAAGGTCGCAGGAGGGAGCTCGCTCTTGACGAGTTCCCATAGCACGGCCAATGCCCTCGGCAGATTCAGGTCATTATTCAATTCGGCATTGAAGCGCGCGACGAAATCCGGATCGATGTGGCCACCGTCCGACCAACCGGAATAGAGATGCCGCAGCCGGTTCAAGGCTGTCTGCGCAGCACCAAGAGACGCCCAGCTGAAATGCAGCTTGCTCCGGTAATGAGCTGTCATGCACAGGTAACGGTAGGCAAGCGGATCGATGTTCCGACTGCGCAAGGTCTGCAAGCGAACAAAGTCCCCACTCGACTTCGACATCTTGCTGTCGGCATTGAGTGTTAGAAAATGTCCGTGTATCCAGAAGTTCGCAAGACGAGTGCCGTGGGCCGCTTGTGTTTGTGCAATTTCGTTGGTGTGATGCACGGCGATGTGGTCTTCTCCGCCACAGTGGATGTCGAACCAGATGCCGAGGTACTTCGCCGACATCGCCGAGCACTCAATATGCCAGCCCGGAAATCCACGTCCCCATGGGCTATCCCATTCCATCTGCCGCGCTACGCCTTCCGGACTGAACTTCCACAGCGCGAAATCCGTGATGTTCTGCTTCGTGCCAAGTGGCACGCGTTTGCCCGCCTGCAGGCCGGCACGGTCGAGCCGGGCCAGAAAGCCGTAGTCATCCTGTTTGCTTGTGTCGAAATAGAGACCGTCGTTGGTCCTATACACGTAGCCGGACCGGTCCAACTCGCCGATAAACGCGATCTGTTCGGCGATGTGATCTGTCGCGCGGCACCATACCGTCGGTTCCTGCAAGTTGAGGGCATGCCAATCCGCGACAAAGGCCTCGGTGTAGCGCTGAGCAATAGCGTATGCGGACTCCCCGGTCCGTCTGCTACCTTTTTCCATCTTGTCTTCGCCTTCGTCGGCATCCGAAGTCAGGTGGCCGACGTCGGTGATATTAACGACGTGACGGACCTCGTAACCGTTGCGAATGAGTACCCGGCGCAGAATGTCTTCAAACACATACGTTCTTAGATTGCCAATATGCGCATGGTCGTAGACGGTGGGTCCACAGCAATACATGCCGACGTGATCAGCTTGGATTGGCGTGAACGAGCGCACGGTACGCGACCAAGTGTCATACAACGCAAGTGGCATCAACTCTCTCCATGTCGAAGGGCGCAGGCAAAAACAAAAAAGCCGCCGGTTTTGCAACGGGCGGCCAGAGGCGATTGATTCAACGTGTAGCTAATGGCTAGACGCAGTTTTCCCCCGGCACGTTCTGACAACATGCACGGACCAGCGAAAAGAGGGATTTGGAGCGGGTAGCCATGACTGCAATCCTAGCGGCTTGTGGCTGTACAGGTCAATACTGGCGAATGACCGGTTTCTGCGATGTCTTCCGACTGACCGTTCGTGCCCGATAGAGGACAGCCTCGGCCTGGTGCTGACGACCTGCCGCAGTCCTTACCTTCGCCGAAGAGCCTTTCCGCATGACGGCCCTTCAGGGGCGGTAGTACACGACGGCTGTGACGCTCGCTCTGCGCACAATGCCGGCCACGTACTGATAGCGCCTAGACCGAAAATTTGATACTTGCGAATGCTCATGCTCACGAGCCAGGGGTGACGCGCCATGACATCAAGGAAAGACTGCTGGCGTCAACCGGCACACCAGAGCCGCTCGACGATTCGAATGAGAGCATCTGACGCGGCCCGCCCTCAAATCTATCGAACGCCTCAATCAGGGTGTTCCCGTCCTCAATGGCAACGAAGTCCCTACTACGGCGCCTTGATCTCCTTCTCTTTTTCCTTATCCTTTTTTGCGCCGTCGTAGTGCGACTTGATGGCGAAAAACATGCCCGTTCCCAACACGAGGATCTTGAACGTACCTAAGACTACAGGGACCCAAAAATTCATCATTACCTCAAAACGCTGCTTCGGCAGCTTCATTCACGACTCGTGGGCCAGGCAAGGAAAAACGAACGACAGCCGTGAGGACCACGAAAAGCATCAGCCTGATCCCGACGAGTGTGAGATCACGATGATCGATTTCATCTTGCGCTTTAGGGAGTGAAGAACGCCGACGCGCCGCATCCAGAAAAGCGCAGCACGGTGAGCGTCATGCTCCTCATAAGCCGTCGAATTCTACCGCCAAGCAACATACAAATTGTTGAATGATTTGACTTGTATGTCTTTGGGTTTGGCTTGTATGTCTTTTATGGCTTGCGCGAGTTGAAAACATGTTTTGGGTGCGACTTTGTGTCGCAGGCTCAGGCTGTCGGAATCACCACATTGACCATAAGGGAACAAACGCCTGGAAACTACGACGAGCGATTTTTCCTTTCCCATCCTATCGCCATCACGAATGCGCGATGCCTGAGACGCTGAGAGAACGCGCGCTGGCCAGAGGCCGCGAGGAGCAGGTCGGCGATTTCTTTGTCAACGGGAAGCCCTGCTTCCAGCCAGGTGAGTGCTAGCTCGGCCCAGTATCCCGTTGGCCACTTGAGGGCAGCTATCACAACCTCTCGCGCTGGAGGGCCTTCATTGGACAACTGGTCCATTGGCCGCTCAAGATGGATCACTAGCTCGGATGGATTCATCAATGGTTCGGTGCATGTTGTTCGTGGTCAGGCGAACGGTGACTGGCGCTTGGAACATGCCAAGGCCGACCGTGTACCAGGCGTTCCCAGCCATTGTCGTATTGGCGCAGGGTGCGGCAAGGCGATGAAGAGTTCGTGGCCGCCCTTACTGATATACCTTCCCTCGATATAGAAACCACGCGACCTCGGCCCAGGACGGCGGACCGCGTTCGTCGCCACCCTCAAGAACCGCCAGCCCGGTATGGAGGAACGTCGCGATATCTGCATGCCGCCATCCTAGCGCGCCATCGTATCGATAATTCTCGGGGTCTTCCGCTTCAAGCTTTTGCGCGCGTTCGCGATCTTTTGCCAGCGCCCGAGCAAATCGCAAGAAGGATTTCCTGTCCGCCACTTCGTCAAGCAGTGCTTCGAGGGACTGCAGTCGAAACCGTAGATGTTCAATGCCAGCTTCGATCTCGGCGACGATCGCTTCGCTTGCCCTGGGTTTGAGCTCTTCCAGTAGGGCCTCGTCCCCGGACTCCCCCGTACATGCCAGGGCCTGAATTGCACTCCGGAGCAGTTGTGGGTCTTGGCTATCCAGCGTGCGCAGGGCGTGCTCACGTATGTGGCGCGAGATTCCCGGGCAGGCTTCTTCCTCGCCTTCCATCCATGCCTCGTACAGGGCAAGGCCGTCAGGCGCGGGTTCAGCGTACCTTCCGTAGCGTTCAAGCAGCCGCTCCAGACGGGCCTTCTCGAAACTTGTGCTCATGTCGGCGTTGCGCGATCAATGCGAGTCCGCATCAACCCTGCGCCTCCTTCACCGCCCGCCGCACCGCATCCCGCTGACCCACGCGTTCCAGATACGCCGTCAGCTTCGGAAACCGCGTCATATCCACGCCATCCCCCTCCAGCCAGCTGCCGACGGTATACAGATAGCCATCCACGACGCTGTACCGTTCCCCCGCGACCCAGGACCCGACGATCTGCGCTTCCAGATAGGCCGCGCAAACGGTCATGGTCTGCGGCACCTTGGCGCGCATGGCTTCATGGGCGGCGGGATCGTCGGCCCAGCGGGCGCCGCGGCGCTTGTGGGCGTGGGCGACGTGGGCGGTCGAGGCCAGGTAGCTGGCCAGTTCCTGCATGCGCGCGAAGGCGAAGGGATCGTCCAGCGGCGCGAGTCCGGCCGCCGGAAAGCTCTGCGCCACGAAGGCCAGCAGGGCGGGGGTCTCGGTCAGCACGCCCTGGGGCGTGGCCAGTGCGGGCACGCGGCCCTTGGGGTTCACGCGCAGGTAGTCCGGGCCTTGCTGCTGCCCGGCGGCGATGTCCAGCTTGACCAGGTCGAACTCGGCGCCGGCTTCGTGCAGGGCGATGTGGGTGGCCAGGGCGCAAGTGCCGGGAGCGGTGTAGAAGGTCCAGCGTGACATCGGCGTTTTCCTTTTGAGTGGAGCGGCTTGAGGGGTATCGGTCAGCCGCCTAGGATAATGCGGACAGGGCCGTGGAGAAAGGTGTCGGGGCCGAATGTCCTGGCGCGGTCGCTTGCTTGCGTTTTGCTGAAGATGGTTGGATGCGGCGCTGCCGCTTGTGGAGGCCGCTCGCTTGCGAGAGAATCCGCGCAGCGTTCCTGGGGCGAAGTCCGCTCCGCCAGCCTGCGAGGCGACCTATGAAGCGATTCATAGCGACCTGTAAGCCAAGCCGACCAGGCGTCATCAACCGGCCCGCAATTCGTTCGCCAACATTCACCAAGCTTAGACCATACCACCATGAAAACAACCATCATCCTGCTGCGCGGTGTGATGCCCACGGGCAAGAACAAGGTGCTGATGGCGCCGCTGCGCACCGCGCTGGAAGAGGTGGGGTTGAGTCAGGTCCGGACGTACATACAGAGCGGCAACGTGATCGTGTCGACGCGGCTGGGCCTGCCCGCCGTGGAGCGGCTGGTGCACGAGACGATCAAGGAACGGTTGGGCGCGGAGCTGAAGGTGCTGGCCCGGCATGTGCCGTATTTCGAGGAAGTGTTGGCGCGCAATCCGTTCAAGGACGAGGATCCGGCCAAGCTGTATTTCACGCTGCTGGCGTCCTTGCCCGAAGCGGCGACGCTGGCCGCGTTCCAGGCGCTGGATCATGCGCCGGATCAGGTGCGGGTGGTGGGCGACATGGCCTATGTGCGTTGCCACACCAAGTACAGCGACGTGAAGGCCAACAACAATTTCATCGAGAAAAAGCTGAAGCTGGCCGCGACGACGCGCAACTTCAATACGATCAGCAGGCTGGTGGCGCTGGGCAACGAGGGGTGATGGGCAGGCAGGGGCCTGCCCGCGCCTTGCAAGCGCCCGCGCTGAAACGACAAGGGGCGCCGCGATCGCGGCGCCCCTTGTGCTGGCTACGCCTGCTTTAGAAGCGCACGGCCAGCTTCAGCTGACCGGACTGCTGCCGGTTGCCGCCGCCGAACTGCGCGTCGTAGCCGACGCCCACCGTGGTGTTGCGCGCGACCGCCATCTCGGCGCCCAGGCCCAGCACCGCCGCGTTGCGCGCGATGGGCACGCCCGTCACCGAGAAGTTGCTGCCGCCGTCCAGCGCCAGTTCCTGGCGCGGCTTCAGGTCGCCCGAGGCATGACGCCAGCCCACCGACGCGGTCAGGCGGTTGCTGCGCTCGGCGCCAAACTCCCATGCGCCGCGCAGGCCCAGCGTGCTGCTGGCGACGTTATTGGTGCTGGCCGATCCGCTCAGCGCGGCGCTGCCGCCCGACTCCTTGAAGCCGCGCGTGCGCAGCTGGTTCCAGGCCAGGCCGGCGTAGGGCTCGATGCTGTAGGCATCGCCCAGCGGCAGCTTGTAGCCGAGTTCGGTGTAGAGCTGCGTCGACGTGGCGCGATAGGACGACTTGAGTTGCTGGTTCAGCGTGCCGGCCGCGACATCGCGCTTGGCGTCGATGTTGTGCCAGGTGTAGGCCGCGCCGGCCATGAAGCGCAGCTGGCCCGGGCCGGCGGCGAAGTTGCGGCCGCCGAAGACGGTCGCGGTGTAGCTGTCGACCTTGGTGCGCGACGCGCTGTCGGAGATCGTGTTGCGGCTGTCCAGATAGCCCACCGCGCCACCCATGCGCCAGCCCTTGCCGGCTTCGGTGTCGCCGCCGACGAAGAGTCCGCCGGATGACTGGCTCACGCTGGCCGCGTTGCCATCGCCCTTGAACTTGCTCCAGTTGCCGACGACCTGTGTCCAGACCGGATAGGCGCCGCTTTGCGGCAGGGCGTCGGACGAGGGCGCGCCGCCGGCCTGGGCCGTCGGGCGTCCGGCGCGCATGGGCGCGTCCAGGTTGCCGCGCAGGCGGTCCAGCGACAGCGTGCGCACGGTGTCGCCCTGGCTCAGCAGCACGCTGGCGTTGCTGGCGTAGGCTTCGCCGGACAGCTGTTTCAGGGCCGAGCGCGCCTGGTCCTGGGTCATGGTCAGGACCGCTTGCGTGACCTGGCTGGCGCCGCTGCCCTGGTTCGACGTGTTGCCGCTGCCACCACCGTTGCCGATGCCGACGCCGGACAGGCCGTTGCCGGCGGACGACGAGCCGCTGCCGGTCGCGGGCGGATCCTGCTTGTCCAGCGCGCCGCCGACGCTGCTCTCGTTGCCCGTGCCGCCGATGCTGCCGATCGGCACGTCGTTGCGCGTCAGCGTCATGAAGACGTTCTTCGGGTCGTAGCTGAGCGTGGGGGTCAGGAAGGCGTAGCTGCTGGACGCGCCGGTGAAGCGGCCCTGCACGCCGCCGTCGGCCGTCAGGATGTTGTAGGTGGTGCGCGGCGCGTAGTTGCCGTTGGGGCCGATGTGTTCCACGGTACCGTCGAGCGTGGCCACGCCGGTGACGTGGATGCGGTCGCTCGCGGTGCTGGCGGGGTCGGCATGCACGCGGTAGATGGTGTTCTGGCCGAAGCTCAGGTTGCCGTTGATCGTGAGCGTGCCGATGGGCGAACCGTCGTTGCCCGGCGCGATGACGGCGGTGGGGTAGAGCGTGGTGGTGCCCAGCTGGCCGACGCCGGCCAGCACGACTTCGCGGCCGATGTCGACGGGGCCGTTGAGCTTGCCGTCGATCTCCAGCGCGCCGTCGGCGATCAGGATGGGGCCGGACAGGCCGCTGCTGTCGGCGGTCAGGATCACCGAGCCCGGGCCGGTCTTGACGAAGCCCTGCGTGCCTTGCAGCGGGTTGGCGATGGTGTCGACGTACTGGGCCGAGGCATAGGTGCCGTCGCCGACCACGATGACGGGCTGGTTGCCGCCGCTGCCGACCAGGGTGATGGGCGCGCCTTGCAGGCGATACCGGTCGCTGGCGAACTGGATGCCGGACACGCGCACCGGGCCGGCGCCGCCATCGACCGTGACCGTGCCGGCCGCGCCGGTGAAGATGGCGTAGCCGCCGTCGGGCAGGGCGCCCGTGGCGTTGCCGGGGCTGTTCCAGTTGGCGCTGCTTGCGGTCCAGGTGCCGTCGCCGCCGCCCGCGCGGGTCGCGGACGCCGCGCCGTTGCCGTTCCACAGGTTGGTGGTGCTGGGACCCAGGATCAGGTTGATGTGCTTGTCGCCGGTCAGCGTCTGGATGTTGGCGGCGGGCACGGAGTCGCCGGTGACCGAGCCCAGGGTCAGGCCGTTGCCGCTCAGGTTGCCGGTGTACGACAGGATGCGGTAGTAGCCGGCGTTGACGCCCAGCGTGTTCACCGAGACGTTCAGCGTGGTGTTGTTCAGGGCCACGTCGCCGCGCACGGTGATGTTGTCGCCGGTGCCGGGTTGCGTGATGGGCAGGCCGGCGTAGCCGGTCTCGAAGTCGTACACGGCGTTGTTCATCGACAGGTTGCCGTTGACGATGAGGTTGCCGTTGGAGACGCCGGTGGGGGTGCCGACGGGATAGCCCGGCGCGACGCGCGAGTTGCCCGAGACGTTGAGGTTGCCGTTGATCGCGCCGAAGCCCGAGACGGTGGCGTTCGCGGTCGCATTGACGTTGCCGCCGAGCGTGACGCCCGCGCCGCCGCCGTTGCCGCCGATCACCAGCGTGCCGCCGTTGACGTCGACGCCGCCGGGGAAGCTGGCCGAGCCGTCGAATACCTGCGTATTGCCTGGCGCAATCGTCAGGTCGGCGGCCATGACGCCCGCGCAATAGGTCGCGCTAAGCGCGACCGTCGTTGTCAGCCATTTTTTCTTGCCATAGATCAAAACGTGAGTCCTTTTGGGTCGATTAATAACCTTATGTCCGATCGCGGTTGAATCGCCTTGAAAGTGCTGCCAGGTGGGCGATGCAGGTGACGCGAATGGAGCGGGTTATCGAAAAAAGGACGAAATTTAAACCAGTTTTTTTGCAGGACAAAGAATAAAAAAATGGATACCGGCCGAGGTGTGGTAAATAATAAAACGGATACCATCCACTGAGTTTAAAAATCATTCCATGGATACCGGCCATATAACAAAAGTGGCGAAATCTGACAGGTTTTGCACTATTGAAATAGGATTATTGCACGTTGTTTCTGTGCTGTGTCGAGGGTGGCTTTGGGTGGCGGGAGCCTGGGTTGGATGGTGTTGCTGGGTGTTGGATTTATTATTATTGATGATAATAAAAAAGGCGAACTAATAATAATCCTTGGGGAGTGGATTTCTGTCTGGAATCAATGCCTGCGTATATCCAATTTTCATTACCCGACATGGGCCGGAAATCAATATGTACATGGGCCCATCGCGCGGATTCCCTGCCCTGGCCAGCCCCGCATCGGGCTTGGCTATGGCCGCAAGCACAGCAGCAGCGCGCCCGACAGCGCGCCCGCCACTGCCAGCCAGGCCCAGGCCCGCCGCGCGCTGCGGGCGGCGAACACGCCGATCGCGATGCCGGCGTACAGCACGAAGCTCAGTAGCGAACCCGTCAGCACGCCGGCCGCTGGCGCCGCGCCGGCCAGGGCCGGGAAGGCCAGCGCCAGCGCCGACATCGCCAGGGCGGACACCAGGTAGCCGCCGGCCGACGCTGCCAGCACGCGGCTGGCGACCTGCCAGCGATGGGCGGCGTCCTTGTTGTCCGGGCGGGGCTTGCCGGCTTGCCGCGTGCTGGCGGCGTCGGACGCGTTCGCCCAGTGTCGCCGCAGCGCACAGGCCATGTAGAGCAGGAGTAGGCCGAAGGCGAGGGCGGTGATTTCCACAGCAGCCTGCAAATGCTCGCCATTCACGGCATACCTCCACAGGTGCTGCCCGGTGGTCGCCCAGTTCAGGAGCGGCAGGCCCAGGCACAGCAGGGCCGTCGTCGCCAGCTGCTCGATCCAGGCACGGCGCGGTTGACGCCAGAATGCGTGTGCCAACGTGGCGCCCCAGACGGCGAGGAAGATCCGGATTTCCCACGCGCTGCGGTCCGCCAGGGACAGGGGCAGCAGCCGGTTGCCGTAGAAATAGGCGATGCTGGCCAGCGCGATGCCGGCTAGCGCGGCTACGTTGAAGGCCTCGACCCAGCGGTAGACCCTGGCGGTGGCGGCGCCGAATTCATGTTCGCTCTTCTTGCGGCGCTTGATGGCGTACAGCAGCGTGCCGGTGGCGATCATGGCGGTGCCCATCAGGCCGCTCAGGAAGTACAGCCACTTGATTTTCCATCCGCCAAAGCTGGCCTTGTGCAGGGTTTCTATCGTTTCGTGGACGTGCTTGGCGGCCACGTCTTCGTGATGGGCAGGCAGCAACTGCAGGACCGCGCCGGCATGGGCGTCGAACGTGACCAGGCTGGCGTCGGTCAGCAGGCGCGGCGCGTCGCTGGCCAGGGGCTTGCGGCCGACGATGCGCACGATGCTGCGCGCGTCGCCCGGATGCTCGATCGTGATCAGCGCCGCGTCCTGGCCGGTCAGCGCGCGGGCCTGCAGCAGCAGGGGATGCAGGTCTGGAAGTCCGGCCTGGCCCGGCGCCGCGATGCGGGGGGCGGCCGGCGCGGGCGCCAGCTCCGCCTGATAGCGCCGGTACGCGCCGGCGTCGCCGCCATAGGCCGCGTGCAGCGGCCACGGCATGTAGCTGCTGTAGAAGAACGCCAGCCCCGTGTAGCCGATCATGAATAGAAACGGCAGGCCCAGCACGGCGGTGGCGTTGTGCGCGTCCAGCCAGCTGCGCTGGCCCTTGCCGGGCCGGAAGGTGAAGAAGTCCTTGAAGATGCGCTTGTGCACCACCACGCCGGAGATCAGCGCCACCAGCATGCACATCGATATCCAGCCCACCAGCCAATAGCCCGGCAGGCCGCCGTGCAAGGTGTAGTGGAAGGACATGAAGTGGCGGCCGCCTTCGGTCTGGCGGAGCCGTGGCGGAGGCTGGATGTCGCCGTTGGCCGGGTCCAGCCAGAGTTCCTGTTGCGCGCCGTCGTCCGCGCGCCAGGACAGTTGCGCGGGCCAGCCGGGCCGCGCGGGCGGCGCGATGTTCCAGGCGGCGGCGCCGGCCGCGCGCGACGACAGCTCTTGCGTCGCGCGCGCGAGCCAGCGCGCGGGGTCCGGCTGCTCGCCGGACGCGGCGTCCGTCACGGGCGTCGCTTCCATCCAGCGCGTGATGGGTTCGCGAAAGACGCTGAGCGTGCCGGTCAGGAAAATCGCGCACAGCAGCCAGCCGCAGCTCAGGCCGCACCATGTATGCAGCCAGGACATGCTCTGCCGAAAGCCCGGCTTCACGCCATCCCCCGCGAGCGGCCCCGGGGAACGGCGGCGGCGCGTCCGCTCACAGCGTGCCGCGCAGCGTCAGCATCACGTTGCGCGGTTCGCCGTAGTGGTTGCCTCGGCGGATCTGGCTCACCATGCTGTAGTAGTGCTTGTCGAACACGTTGGCCACGTTCAGCGCCAGGCTCCAGTGCTTGTCGATGCGATAGCCCGCGCGCAGGTCCCACACCGCGCGTCCGGGCGCGCCCATGCGCACGGACGTGTCGTCATAGGCCGGGTACGAGTAGCCGCTCTGCGCCGACACGCCGCCGCCGATCGAGAAGGCGTTCCAGCGGCCGGGCAGCTGGTAGTTGGTGGACAGGCGGAACAGATGGCGCGGCGTCTCGGCGCTGATCGTCTCGCCCTCGTCGTCGCGGCTGGTGACGAAGGTGTAGCCGGCCATCAGCTGCCAGCCGGGCGCCAGTTCGCCGCTGGCCTCCAGCTCGAAGCCCTTGCTGCGCAGCGTGCCGCCATTGCGGTAGCACAGAGTCGAGGCCAGCGAGCCCGGGCAATTGCCCGCGCTGGCCAGGTCTTCCACGGCCATGCCGGACTTCTTGACGGCGAACACGGCCGCGGACAGGTTCAACCGGCCGCCGTACAGTTCGCCCTTGACGCCCGCCTCGTAGTTGGCGCCGATGGATGGATCCAGCGGCTTGCCGGAGGATGTCACGTAGGTGCTTTGCGGCTGGTAGGTGTCGGCGTAGCTGGTGTAGACCGACCATTGATCGTTCAGGTCATAGACCAGGCCGGCATAGGGCGTGAATTCGTGCTTCTGTTCGTAGTCGCGGGTTTTCTTGCCGGTCAGGCCGTCGTCGGAGCGGTATTTCAGCCAGCTGAACTTGCCGCCCAGCAGCAAGTGCAGCGGGTCGGCCAGTTGCAGCCGCGTGCTGCCGTACAGGCTGGTCTGCTCCATGCGCGAGGCTTCCTTCGAGTCCCAGTCCGGACGGGTCGGCCTGGGAATGGAGGCGTGATCGGGGTTGTAGATGTCGATCGCGGTGTCGGCGTCCAGGCTCACCGACTTCTGGTGGATGCGCTGGCGCGACCAGCTGGCGCCCAGCAGTACCTGATGCGTGCCGCCCAGCGCCTGGAAGCTGCCCGTGGTGTTCAGGTCCAGGCCGTCGCTTTTCACATGCGCGTTGTTGAAGTAGAGGGTGGAAAAGCTTGAACCCTTGCCCGTGGCCCGGTCCACGCCGCCCGCCGGGATGGCCACCCGCTGGTCCAGGTCGACCTCGGTGTGGTTGAGCGACAGGCGCGCCTTCCAGTCCTTGCTGAAGCGGTGCTCGGCCTCGGCGAAGACCTCGTTCACCTGGCCCTTCTGGCGGTTCCAGTCCTGGATCAGCGAGGTCGAGCGCGACACGTCCAGCGCGCCGCCGTCCTTGTAGCGCGGCAGGCCGAAGAGCCAATAGCCGTCGGTGTTGGTGGCCTGGTGGCGCGCGCCGAAGGTCAGCGTCGTGTCCTGGCCCAGGTCGGCGTCGATCACGCCGTAGAACAGCGGCGTCTTCGACTTCGTGCCGCTGTAGAAATAGTGGCGGTCCTGGTAGGCGGTGACCAGGCGGCCGCGCACGGTGCCGGCGGCGTTGATCGGGCCGCCCGCGTCGATTTCCGTGCGGTAGTTGTCCCAGGAGCCCACCGTGGTGGCGAACTCCAGATGCCCTTCGCCGCGCGGACGCTTGCGCACCATGTTGATCGCGCCGCTGGGATCGGCCGAGCCCAGCATCATGCCGCCGGCGCCGCGCAGCACCTCCACCCGGTCGAAGACCGCCGTGTCGATCGGCAGCCAGCCCACCGGGGCGTAGACGATGCCGGCCACGCCGTCGACCAGGTAGTTGTTGTCGTCGACGGTGAAGCCTCGGATCGAGAACTTGTGGTTGCCGAAGTTGCGCGCCGTCTTGGTCACGCCGGTGGTCTGCGCCAGCGCTTCCTCCAGCGTGGTCAGGTTGCGGTCGTCCAGCTGCTGGCGCGTGATCACGCTGACCGATTGCGGCGTTTCGCGGATCGACTGCGTCATCTTGCTCATGGTCAGCGCGCCGCTGGTGTACGAGCCGGTCTGCTCGGTGGTCGGGTCGCGCAGGGAGCCGCCGCTGACGGTCACGGCCTGCAGGGTCACGGCGTCGGCGCCGGACGGCTGTCCGACGGACGTCAGGGTGAACACGTCGGGCCGGGCGCCGTTCACGCGCACCTTGGTGCCGCTCAGCAGCCGGTCCAGCGCTTCGCGCGGCGTGTAGCGGCCGTTGACGGCCGGCGCCTGCTGGCCCGAGACGGCTGCCTCGTCAAACAGCACCTGATGACGGGACTGCTCCGAGAACAAGCGCAAGGCGCGGTCCAGCGGCTGCGCCGGAATGCTGAAATCCATCTGCGCGGCCTGCTGCTGCGCCTGCGCCGCCGGCGTCGCCAGGGCGGTCAGCGCCCCTGCCACCAGCACCGGCAGGGCCTTGACCCGCATGCCCGTGCTCAATGCGCCGTTGATCAACGCGCCTTTCAAGCTTCCCCGTCCCATTCCCGCTCCATCCTGGTTGACCGAATTGACCGATACCGGCCTTGCAGGGGTAAACGGATTTCGGGGCAGGATTGGGAACCCGCGTTTGAAAAAAAATCTGGCTGACGCCCGGGCCGTCAGCGGGCCTGGATCAGATAGCCGCCGTCGGCGGTGCGCTTGACTTGCACGGGCAGCAGATCGGGCAGGGCTTCCAGGAAGGCGGCCGGCGCGTTCGTGGCCGCGAAACCGGAAACCGGCAGGGACTTCAGGCCCGGGTGGGCCAGCGACACGGGCTTGCCCACGTACTGCGCGATCTCCTGGACCACTTCGCCCAGCGGCGTGCGCCGGTAGACCAGCCGTCCGTTGCGCCAGCCGCCCACGCTTTCCGGCAACGCCGCCACGGGACGGTAGCTGGGTTTGCGCGTATCCACGGCCAGGCCTTCTTCCGCGTTCAGCGTCAGCTCGGCGCCGGCCTTGTCGCGGTCGGGCTGCACCCGTACGCGGCCGTGCAAGACCTTGACGATGACCTCATCCGGCGCGTTGCGCACGTTGAAGGCCGTGCCGACCACGGTGACGCGGCTCTGGCGCGCATCCACGGTGAAGGGGCGGCGCGCGTCCGGCGCCACATCGAAATAGCCTTCGCCCTGGTTCAACACCAGTTCGCGGCGGCGCGGGTAGTAGCGCACCTGGAGCGTGCTGTTGAAATTCAGCGCGACGCGGGAACCGTCGGGCAGGTCCAGATGACGTGTTTCGCCGGCGGCGGTGGCCACGTTCAGCGTATAGCCGGGGGTGTTGTCCCAGCGATACCAGCCGTAGCCGCCGCCCAGCATGACAGCGGCACAGACGGCGGCAAATGCCTTGGAGAAAACCGGCTGGCCCAGCAGCGCCTGCCAGAAGCGGGGCCGGGCGGGCGCGGGGCGGGATGCCGGTCGCGATGCTGGCGGGGGCGAGATCGCCGCCCGCGCGTCCGACACCGGACGGGGCGGGGGCGCCGTCCGGGCGTGCGAGGGCGGCGGGGACAATGCTGCCGCCGGCTTATCCGATGCCAGCGCGGGCCGGGGCACTTGCGCCAGATCCTGCCAGGTGCGCGACACCTGCGCGTATGTCTGCCGGTGTAGCGGCTCTGCGGCCAGCCATGCCGCCAGTTCGTGCTCGTCCTCGGCCGTCCAGCTGGCATCCTGGCGGCGCACCAGCCATTCGGCCGCCGCCTCATGCAAGGCAAGCGGATCGGGCGGAACAGAGGAGGGGGCGGCGGTCATCAAGGAGCGGAATCGCTATTGTTGTTCTTGTCCAGGCCGGCCGGATCGGCGGCGGGCCGATGCAGCTGCTGCATCTGCGCAACCGTAGCATAGTGCACCCGCACCTCGCAGTAGGCGATGGCCCGTGCCAGATGCTTGACCACCATGCGCCGCGAGATCTGCATGCGCGCGGCGACCTCGTCCTGCGTCAGGCCGTCGAAGCGGCTCAGCACAAAGGCTTCGCGCTGGCGCTCGGGCAGTTCCTGCAAGGCCTCGCCCAGGCGCGCCAGCCGCTGCTGATGCGCCGCCGCGTG
The DNA here is from genome assembly GCF_059760905.1 of Achromobacter sp. 1011811831. NCBI lineage: Bacteria > Pseudomonadati > Pseudomonadota > Betaproteobacteria > Burkholderiales > Alcaligenaceae > Achromobacter > Achromobacter sp. 1011811831. The sequence continues at coordinate 62,640 of NZ_JCBANG010000007.1, read as the reverse complement.
CATCGGACACGAGGCCTCGTCGCTCATCATGGCCTGCCCATCGTCGGCGGCCTCGTCGAAGGAAACGGTCCGCAGGCGCCGGCCCGCCTGGCGCTCGCGGAACTCGTCGGCCACGCCGTTCAGGACGGTCTTGCGCAGGTAGGCACCTTGCTCGTCGGTGGAGGCCAGCGCGGGATCGGCCGCCACCCATTTGACGACGCCGTCATGCAGCGCGTCCTCGGCGCTGCCAATGCTGCCCTTGAAGCGCGCCAGCCCGCGCAGCAGGGGCAGGCGCCAGCGGGCGTAGGCCTTGGCGATGGCGCTTTTGTTCGTGGCGCTGGTGGAAGAGGGGCTGCCGTTGGGCGCCAGCACGGGCCTGCGGCTCATGCGGGGGTTTCCATCTTGTGTGCGTGCGCCGGCCTGGGCGTGACACGCCCGGATTGGGGCGGGGCCAGGCATGAGACGAAAGAAGGGAACGGGATGATGAGCACGGCGCCCGGGGACTGAGCATCGGCCGGCGGCCGAAATGTCGCTGGCGGGTTGAAAGTGGCAAGATTGTACTGAGATTTATTCTCAGTATCAATTTTCCCATTTCAGAATGGCGAGCTCCTGCCCGCGCGGGATCGCTTGGACCCTGTTCGGGCTCAGGGGGAACGGAAGCGCTTGCTCAACGCCCCGGGCAGCCGGCCGCTTGCATCCGCTGCTTGTTCATGCGAACAGCTCCGCAAGTTCCGCATGAACATTTTCCCAGGGCTGCGCCAGGTCTATCGTCGCGATCGTCAATGCGCGGCCCTGGATGGAATACCGGCAACGCAGGGTCTGATCCACTCTGGGATAGACCAGCATTCCGCTCAGATTGACGTCCGGCGCGCGTTGCGCATTCGTCAGATAGGCCCACATCTGGAACAGATTGTCGGGATGCAGCTTCTGCGCGCCGTGGCGCTCGTTCAACGTATGCTGGTAGTACTTCGCGTCAATGATGAGATGTTCATTGCCACGCTGGATCGAGATATCGGTTTCCATGCGTGGCAACAGCGCTCGCGCTTCGTCCTGGGCCTCCACGCCATGCCATTGGATGTGTTCTCGCCCCACCGACCACTGCGGCAGTTCGATCCGGATGAAATGGAACAGGAAGTTCTGGAACACCAGCGCCATTGCCCTTTCATCTCGTATCAGATCCCGGAATTGATATCCCCCGCCTTCCGGGTCGGGCAAGCATGCTTCATGGATGAGTTCACAGACGTTCAGCAGGAAACGATAGAAACGGTTGTTCGCGTGCAGCTGCACCGCGCGAAATGCGCGCGCGTTCAGCGTGGTTTCGGTGATGCCTCGCAGGTCTCGATGCAACACGCCGACGCGCTTGCGCAGGTCGTCGCGCAGGCCGCCTGTATTCGACAGCCGGCGCAGTGTCGTCTTCAGGATCCGATTGGGCAGCGTATTCGGCGTAAGTTCGTCGAAGCGGCAGGCGGCCCGGCCGTGCGCCGCCAAATGGCGACGGGCCGTCCGCAGGATGTCCAGGCGTCCCCGCACTCCGGGCAGTTCGTCTTCGCGTAATTCGTAGCCTTGTTCCAGGCCGCGCCGCTTCATGTGGTCGATGCCTTGGCACAGCACATGAGCGAACAGATTCGCGAGTTCGGTGGCGGGTACGCCCGAGACGTCGACGAGCTTGCCTTGCGGCAGCCTGTTCCAGGCATAGCACAGCAGGTAGTACAGATTCTGGATCGGAATGCGTGGCGCGGTCATCGTCATTTTCCGCGCAGCTTTCTTTCCCATTCCCTGACTCGCGCTTCATCGTCAAACCAGTATTCCCGTAGCAGCGGGAGGATTTCTGATTCGATGACGTCCTCGTACCATTCGGGCGTCGCGCCCGCTTCGCTGATGCCGGTGCAGTAATAGCTGTGCCCGATGCAGAAGCCCGGCCCGAGATTGGCGCGGTCTTGCGCGATGGCCTGATTGAGCGCGTCCATCTCGCGCACGATGCGCGCGGCGAGTTCCTCCGTGGCGCCACGCTGTTTGATGAAGGCGGTGAATTGCGGCGTGCCAAAGCCGGGGCCGACATCGACAAAGGCAAAACGGCGCCGCAATGCGTAGTCGACCATGGCCAGGGACCGATCGGCCGTGTTCATCAGGCCGAGTATGTGCACGTTTTCCGGCACATGGAATTTGGCGTCTTCCTTGTCCGCATACGCCAGCGGCACGGCCCACTCCGGTCCGCGTTTGTCACTCTCGATGAGCATCATCAGCTCGCCAAACACCTTGCCCAGATTGCTGCGGTTGATTTCGTCGATGATGAAGACGAAGTCTTCGTCGCTGTTGCGGGCTTTCTCGCAAAATGCATGAAAAGGGCCGTTGCGCAACGTGAATCCGGCGCCATTCGGGCGGAAACCCTGGATGAAGTCCTCGTAGGCGTAAGAGGGGTGAAATTGGACCATCTCGACCCTTTCGTCCGATTTGCTGGCCATCAGGGCGTAAGCCAGGCGACGGGCGAAGAAGGTCTTTCCCACGCCGGGCGGGCCTTGCAGGATGAGATTCTTCTTGGCGCGCAGGCGCTCGACGATGCGGCTGAAGTCCGCGCGGTCGATGAACAAGCCATCGATCGCTTCATCCAGCGTGTAGGACATCTCGGCAGATTGTTCGTCCAGATCCTCCGGCTGTGGTTGAGGGACCGCTTCGGGCTTGGCCGCTGCGGGGCGCGTCTGCGCGGGACGGCGCCATTGGTCGCGCAGCGGCGGCACGTAGTAGTCCAGCGGCTGGCCGGCGTGTTCGGTCTCGAGACGCCGCCGGACGACTCGCAGGGTGTGGTCAAGTTCCACGGGATCCAGCGCGCGGATGTCCGACCCGGGTTTGTTGGAAAACACACGAGCGATGAGCCGGCGGTCGCCTTGCCCGAAGATGCGTTCGAAGTCGTCCGGGAAGAGCAGGAACAGCAGCATGTGCCGGAACTGGCGTGCCGCGCTGTCTGGCACGGATTGCAGCCACCATGCGAAGTTCTCGCCGTCGGACAGCAGTTCCCGGCGCTTTTCCAGGGGTTCCGCCTTGAACATGCCCACGAATCTGATGATGAACACCAGTTCGCGCCAGCGATGGTTGTTGTATCCCGGGCCGCCGCTGCCTATGCCGGCGAGTACGTCGTCAGAGAGATACGGCGTCGCCGCGGACAACGGCGCTTCGTCCGACCAGCGCCAGATGGCGTTGATGATCTCGCGCTTTCTGGCCGCGCTGGTATTGCTGGGGCACAGCAGCATCGCCCACATCATTTCCGCGGCCAGTTGTTTGACCTCCGGTCCCGTGGGGGCGAGCTGTTCACGGAGCTTCTCGATGAAATTCCGGCCGTTGGGATCGGGGTTTCCAACGAAGTACGTATTCAATGCAGCGATTCCCGCCTGGGTCCAGAGCGGTTTGTCGCTAAATACGGAGCCATCTTCAAGCAATGCCACGTCGCGCCAGTGTTCGGCGGCACGAAGAATCGGGGCGGAATTCACTTCACCGCAATACCTGCTCATCTCGCATCCTATGTGTTCAAAATAGGGCTGCCATGCGGCAGCCTCACATCTGGTCGGACGATCAACCAGGCGTCCGACCTGCACGCTGGATTCAGGCCCACGCAGATGACCGAGTTCATCCTGGCAATAATGGGCGTCACTTCGATTCGTGCAGCATCACCACCCCACCTTCGCTTCGCTGTCTTCTGATGGCGAATTTGATATCCAGCGAGCCGGCAGGGGAGCTTTGCTGTTCTCCGTATATGACCGGCGGCTCGACGGGCCGGGTGTTTCTGTTTGAATGACTTGAAGAAAAAGTACTGCACTTTAACAATTTCAAACAGTTTGTGTCTTTGGCGGTCAACCGGTATGTTTCGAGAGTCCGCGAGGCGATCGCTTAGAAGGCTCGGAATCCGAGAGCATTGCCTTGGAATGCTTGACGCTGACATGGACTGCGCATCGAGAGTAAGGTGGACACTAACGGCCTTGACCACCCGGCACGCCGGCCCGTGCCACGAGCAGGATCAGAAGACCATGAAGACCCTACGCCAGGCATTGCGCCCCATCCTTGTCGCAGTCGTCGCCGCAACACTCACCGCCTGCGCCGACACGCCGCCCCGGCGCGCCGACATGGACTACCGCAGCCGGCCATCTCCCGCCGCGCAACGCCCTGACAATGCCCCGGCTTCCTCGGACCGGCGCCTGACCATCCAGTCCGGCGAGGGAGAAAGGCTGAATCTCCCCTGGTTCATCCGGGATACGCAGGACTTCATCAACCGCGACTGATCCCGCCCGGGACTGTCGTGATGCGCGGCTGACGCGCCTCGCCCTCGACGGCGCCGCCACGCCGGGCCAGCCAGACATTCGCGCGGCCGCACTCCTCGTCCCACTCGACATATCGCACCACTTCAAACCCGTTGGCTTGCAGCAGGTCGCGATACTCCTGGCGGTCCAGGCTGCCGTGATACAGCGGCTGTCCTTCGAGTTCCCCGATCGCTTCCCCCAGCGTGGTCCCGCTGGTGAACATCAGCGGCGCGCCTGGCGTGGCCAGGCGTCCGAAGGTGGCGAACATGGGCCGCTGGTCTTCGGGCTTCAGATGAAAGAAGCTGTGCCAGGCGATCAGGCCGTGGAAGGTTTCGTTCAAGGGCAGGCGGCGCATGTCGGCGGCGATCCAGCGGTGATCCGGGAACGCGGCTTGCGCGCCTGCGAGCAGGGGCAGGGAGGTGCCCACGCCCGTGATCTCGCAACCCTGTTCGATCAGGTGGCGGGCGATGGGCACGCCGTTGCCGCAGCCGATGTCCAGCACGCGCGGCTTGCCGGAGGCCGGCAACAGCGCCAGAAAGCGCGCCAGCCAGTCGCGCTCGAACAGATCCCGGCTTCTCTGCTGCTCAAAGGCGCGGGCATGTTCCTGGTACAGCGCGATCACGTTGTCGGCGGGAGCGGTCGGCGATTGCTTCATCTGGGAGCTCATCAATCGGACGGTAGTCCGGGGAGTCATCAATCGGACGAATATCGGACTGTAGTCCGGGAAATCATCAATCGGACGAATCCTGGAGAATGGCCGGATCACGATCAAACGCGCGGCGAGCACGATCCGAAAAGAACAAGGGCCGCCTGGCGGCGACCCTTGTTTCCATCAACCGGCGGCTCGCGCCGTCAGTCGTCATGCCGGACGATCACGCGCGCCTCAGTTCCAGCGCCCGCCGTTGCCCGCCAGGCTGAAGCGGCCCGCGCCCATGAAGGCGATGGCCAGCGCGGTGAACAGGAACATGCCTTGCAGTTCCAGCGCCCAGCCGCCGTTGTTGGTCAGGCTGGCGAGCTGGCCGGTGTGGGCCAGCAGGATGGCGACCACCATGTTGATGGCGATGATCAGGCCGCCCAGGCGGGTGTAGATGCCTACGATGATGAGCACCGGGGCCAGGATCTCGCCGATGTAGGCGCCATAGGCCAGAAAGCCCGGCAGGCCGTGCGAGGACAGCATGCCGGCGATGCCGCTGACGCCGCCGCCCGAGAGCTTGAACAGGCCGTGCAGCAGGATCAGGATGCCCAGGGTCAGGCGCAGGATCAGCTTGCCGGTGTCGTCGGATTTGATCATGTTGGGGTTCTCTTATTCAGATTGAGAAGAACAGTGGGCTGGTTGGAGCGCACCGCGAGCCTATGGTTCCTCTGTCCGGCCCCCTTTTTTCCCCGGGGGCCGGACAGGCGCGGCCATTATGGCAAAACCCGAGCAAATCCATCAAGCATTCGGCCAGCGCTCCCTGGGAGCGTTAACCAACGCTTACAGCTCTTCCAGGTAGCGCATGCGGAAGCGCTTGCCCTTGATGGCGCTGTTGGACAGGCGCGAGAACGCCTGCTTGGCGATGCGGCGGTCCAGCGCGACGTAGGTGTTGAACTCGGTGACGTTGATCTTGCCGACCTGCTCGAACGTCAGGCCGCCGTCGCCGGTCAGCGCGCCCAGCAGGTCGCCGGGCCGCAGCTTGTCCTTCTTGCCGCCCTGGATGCACAGCGTGACCATGGGCGCGCGCAGCGGGCGGTCGGCCTTGGGGCGCAGCGATTGCAGGTCGCCCCAGACCAGCGGGACGCCCTGGTACTGCTCGATCAGGGTGGCCCAGCGCATTTCGTCGGGCGAGCACAGGCTCAGCGCCAGGCCCTTCTGTTCGCCCCGGCCGCTGCGGCCGATGCGGTGGACGTGGACCTCGGTGTCCTTGGTCACGTCGACGTTGATGACGGCGCCCAGGTTCTGGATGTCCAGCCCGCGCGCGGCCACGTCGGTGGCGACCAGCACCGAGCAGCTGTTGTTGGCGAACTGGATCAGGATCTCGTCGCGCTCGCGCTGTTCCAGGTCGCCGTTCAGCGCCAGGGCGCTGACGCCTTGCTGGTTCAGGGCCTCGACCAGGTCGTGGCTGCGGATCTTGGTGTTGCAGAAGGCCAGCGTGGAAGCCGGCCGGAAATGCGCCAGCAGGCGGGCGACGGCGTCCAGGCGTTCCTCGGGCTTGATCTCGTAGAAGATCTGCTCGATGCGGCTGGCGTCGTGCTGGGCCTCGACCTTGACCTCGGCCGGATTGCGCAGGAAGCGGGCGGCCAGCTTGCGGATGTTGTCGGGGTAGGTGGCCGAGAACAGCAGGGTCTGGCGCTTGGTCGGGCAGTGCGAGGCGATGGCGACGATATCGTCGTAGAAGCCCATGTCGACCATGCGGTCGGCCTCGTCCAGCACCAGGGTGTTCAGGCCGGCCAGGTCCAGGCTGCCGCGCGCCAGGTGGTCCTGGATGCGGCCCGGCGTGCCGACCACGACGTGGGCGCCGTGGGCCAGCGACTCGGCCTGGGGGCGCACCGCGGCGCCGCCGCACAGGGTCAGCACCTTGATGTTGGAGATCTGGCGCGCCAGCCGGCGCAGTTCCTGCGCCACCTGGTCGGCCAGCTCGCGCGTGGGGCACAGCACCAGGCATTGCGGCGCCAGCCAGGGCGGGTTGATCTTCTGCAGCAGGCCCAGGCCGAAGGCGGCGGTCTTGCCGCTGCCGGTCTTGGCCTGGGCGATGAGGTCGCGGCCCTCGAGGATCAGGGGCAGGCTCTGTGCCTGGATGGGCGTCATCTGCGTGAAGCCCAGGCTTTCCAGGTTCTGGAGCAGGGCGGGGGCCAGGGGCAGGGAGGAGAAGGCGGTGTCGGTCACGATATTGGTCCGGTCACGGATGGAGGCTAGGACGCGTCCCAGGGATTGATGACGGCAATGCCCGCTGCCTGGAAGGGCGCGGCGTCGCGGGTGGCGACGGCGTATCCCCGGGCGGCGGCGATGGCGGCAATATAACCGTCCGCCATTGGCAGGCCCTTGCCGGCGGCGCGCGCCTTGATGGCCAGCGCCGCGTAGTGATGGGCGGCGTCGGCGTCGAAGGCCAGCACGCGCTCGCCGAACAGCGCGACGATGCCGTCGAAGACCATGCCCAGGCCGCGCTTGCGCCGGCCTTCGGGCAGGGCGCCGATGCCGTACATCATCTCGGCGAGCGTGACGCTGGACAGGTACAGGGTCTCGGCCACCTGGTCGTTCAACCAGGTCTTGACCGCCGGATGCGGCTCGGGCTTCATCGCTTCGGAGACGACGTTGGTGTCCAGGACGATCATGCGATTTTCATCGGCTTGGCGGGCTTGCGGTCGCGCGTGTCTTCCAGGACGGCGAAGTCCTCGTTGCGCAGGCCGGCCTTGCGGCCGAGTTCCGCCAGCAGGTCGCCCAGGCGCGGGCGCTGCTCGGCCTTCACCGCGTGTTCCAGGATCTCGCGCACTTCGGCCTCGGTGCTGCGGCCGTGGTTGGCCGCGCGCAGGCGCAGGGCGCGGTGGACTTCGTCGGGCACGTTTCGGACGGTCAGGATCGCCATTGTCAATCCCTTGAGATTGCAGTCAATGCTGTCAATTTTATGTTGATGCAGTCATCCAGGGCAAATCAGTTTCTGACAGGGCCGGGTTCAAGACAGGGGCGCGTTCAATCGCCCGGCAGCTGCGCATCCGCCTCATAGGTCCGCGCCAGCGCCGCCGCCGCCTGCTGCATGCGCGGCAGCCAGGCGCGGGCCGCGTCGATGGACAGGCGCGCCAGCGGCGCGTGCAGCGCCACGGCGGCCACGGCGCGATTGCCGTGCAGGATCGGCACGGCCATGCAGACGATGCCCAGCAGGTATTCCTCGCGGTCGAAGCTGGCGCCTTCCTTGCGGATGCTGCGGAATTCGGGATCCAGCGCCTGCATGTCGCACAGGGTGTTGGGCGTGTAGCGTGGCAGCGGCGCGGCGGCCAGCAGGCGTTCGCGCGCCTCGCGCCGCATGTGGGCCAGGAACAGCTTGCCGCTGGCGCTGCAGTGCAGCGGCACGCGCGAGCCGGGCTGCAGGTTGACGCGCAGCGGCCAGGCGGTCTCGACGCGGTCCAGGTAGACGACCTCATCGCCGTCCAGCATGGTGCAGTTGCAGGTCTCGCCGATCTCGTCGACCAGGCTGTCCAGGATGCGGTGGCGCTCGCCGCGCAGCGGCGAGTTGATCATGGCGTCGCGCGCCAGCGCGGCCAGCCGGGGGCCGCTGACGTAGCTCTTGCTGGCGGGCTCGCGCAGCAGCATGCCGGCGTCGGCCAGCCGCGACAGGATGCGCAGCACGGACGGCTTGGGCAGGCCGGAGGCCTCGGTCAGGGCGGCCAGCGACACCGGACGTTCGGATTGCGCCACCAATTCCAGCAGGGTGAGCGCGCGCAGCGCGGCGGAGGATTCGTCTTTCATCTTTCAAAAAATGAAGATCTGGCTTGTGGCGGTCCGCCCCGTGACGGATTTTGCGGAAAGTGGAACGAGGCGGGATGGGAATGACGGCGCTTCGGGTGCAGTATCGGCGTAGCCCGGCCGATATGCAATCCAGAATCCACCCGTCCAGCGCCGGCCCGCCAGGAGATAGACATGAGCAGCAAGCAACACATGACCCCCAGCGAAGCGTTTGTGGAAACCCTGGTCGCCCAGGGCGTGAAGGACGTCTTCGGCATCGTCGGCTCGGCCTTCATGGACGCGCTCGACCTGTTTCCGGCGGCGGGCATCCGCTTCGTGCCGACGGTGCACGAGCAGGGCGCGGCGCACATGGCCGACGGCTATTCGCGGGTGACGGGCCGGCACGGCGTCTGCATCGCGCAGAACGGTCCGGGCATCACCAATTTCGTGACGGGCGTGGCGGCGGCCTACTGGGCGCACAGCCCGGTGGTGGCGATCACGCCCGAGACCGGCACGTCCGGCATGGGCCTGGGCGGCTTCCAGGAAACCGAGCAGCTGCCGATCTTCTCGCGCATCACCAAGTACCAGGCGCACGTCAACCGCGCCGACCGCATGGCCGAGTTCACGGCCAAGGCCTTCGACAACGCCATGGCCGAGCGTGGCCCGGCGCAGCTGAACATTCCGCGCGACTATTTCTACGGCGAGATCGACGTGGCGATTCCCGAGCCGCGCCGCGTGCGTCGCGGTCCGGGCGCCGAGGAAGACCTGGAAGCGGCGGCCAGGCTGCTGGCCGAGGCGCGCTTTCCTGTGATCGTGGCCGGCGGCGGCGTGCTGTTCTCGGACGGGCAGGCCGAGTGCGTGGCGCTGGCCGAGCTGCTGGGCGCGCCGGTGGTGACCAGCTATCTGCACAACGACGCCTTCCCGTCGCGCCATCCGCTGTGGTGCGGCCCGCTGGGCTACCAGGGCGCCAAGGCCGGCATGAAGCTCCTGTCCGAGGCCGACGTGGTGCTGGCGCTGGGCACGCGGCTCGGGCCCTTCGGCACCTTGCCGCAGCACGGGCTGGATTACTGGCCCAAGAACGCCCGCATCATCCAGGTGGATGCCGACCATCGCATGCTGGGGCTGGTGCGTCCGGTATCGGTGGGCATCTGCGGCGACGCCAAGCCGGCGGCGGCCGCGCTGGCGGCCAAGCTGGCCGCGCGCGAACTGGCCTGCTCGGCCACGCTGAGCGCGCGCGCCGACCGCATCATTTCCGAGAAGAGCGCCTGGGAAAAGGAACTGGATGGCTGGTCGCACGAACGCGACGACTGGAGCCTGGACATCATCAGCCGGGGCGGCGGCCGCATGCATCCGCGCCGCATGCTGCGCGAGCTGGAACTGGCCATGCCCGAGCATGTGATGGTGTCCACCGACATCGGCAATATCTGCTCGGTGTCCAACAGCTATCTGCGCTTCGACGAACCGAATTCCATGCTGGCGGCCATGAGCTTCGGCAACTGCGGCTACGCGCTGCCGGCGCTGATCGGCGCCAAGCTGGGCCGGCCCGATCGTCCGGCCGTGGCCTATGTGGGCGATGGCGCCTGGTGCATGAGCTTCCAGGAACTGCTGACCTGCGTGCGCGAGCGCATTCCGGTGACGGCGGTGGTGTTCCACAACGGCCAGTGGGGCGCGGAAAAGAAGAACCAGGTGGACTTCTATGGTCGCCGTTTCGTCGGCAGCAATCTGCAGAACCCGAACTTCGCCGAGCTGGCGCGCGCGATGGGGGCGGAAGGCCTGCGGGTCGAGCACGCCGACCAGGTGGGCGACGCGCTGCGCGCGGCCTGCAAGGCGCAGTCCGAGGGCAAGACCACGGTGCTGGAGATGATGGTGAGCCAGGAACTGGGCGATCCATTCCGCCGCGACGCGCTCAAGCAGCCGGTGCGCTTCCTGCAGAAGTACCAGCCCTACGTCAACCAGCCTTTCGCGTCGGGGGAAACGCCGCTGTCGATCGAGCCGGCGGGACACTAGGCGCGAGGACGGGCGCGCGCCGGGGCCGGGTCCGGAAGTACGGATACGGTCTCGAGGATCCGGGAGCGGGGATCCGGCGCGGCCTGCCGATACGTCCGCGACAACGGGCCCGGCCGCGCGCCGGGCCGAGGCCAGCGCGCCGCGCGGGGCGGCGCCAGCAGGAGCGAGAAAGATGGCGAGCGATGGATTGTTCGCGCCACTGCGCGATGCCGCGCTGTCGGCGGGCCGGTTGCGCACGGCGGTGGCGTATCCCTTGTCCGCGTCCAGCCTGGGCGCGGCGGTCGAGGCGCGCGCCGCCGGCTATATCGAGCCGGTGCTGGTGGGGCCGCGCGCGCGCATCGCGCGGCTGCTGGAGGAATCGGGCCTGCCGGCCGGCGGGCTGGAGATCATCGACGCGCCTGACGACGAGCTGGAATCGGCGCGGGCCGCGGCGGCGCTGGCGCGCGATGGCGCCGTGGGCATGCTGATGAAGGGCAGCCTGCACAGCGACCATTTCATGGCGGCGGTGGTGGCGCGCGAGTCGGGCCTGCGCACGGCGCGGCGCATCAGCCATGCCTTCGTGATGTCGGTCGCGGCCTATCCCAAGCTGTTCATCCTGACGGACGCGGCGGTCAATATCGCGCCCACGCTGGCCGAGAAGGCCGACATCGCGCAGAATGCCATCGACCTGGCGCGCTCGCTGGGCGTGGACCGACCCAAGGTGGCGGTGCTGTGCGCGACGGAATCGGTGAACCCGTCCATGCCCGCCACGCTGGACGCGGCGGCCCTGTCCAAGATGGCCGACCGGATGCAGATACGCGGCGCGCTGGTGGACGGACCGCTGGCGCTGGACAACGCCATCTCGCGCGAGGCGGCGGAGCTGAAGGGCATCGCCTCGCCGGTGGCGGGGCAGGCCGACATCCTGCTGGCGCCCGATATCGAGGCCGGCAACATGCTCTACAAGGAATTGACCTGGCTGACCGGCGCCGGCGCGGCCGGGCTGGTGCTGGGCACGCGCGTGCCGGTCCTGCTGACCAGCCGCGCGGATTCAGTGCAGGCGCGGGTGGACAGCTGCGCGATCGCCGCCCTGCACGCGCGCGCCTCGGCGGCCTAGTGTGCGTCGGGGCTACTCGTCCCAGGCCAGCTTCTGCGGGGCCTCGAACATCGCCCGGTCGAAGTTCGCGGGCAGGCGGTGCAGCAGGTCCAGCAGGGCTTCGCGCGAGAATTCCTGGCCGTAGGAGGCCTTGTCGGCCTCGCAAGGCACTTCGGCCCAGTACAGGTTCTTGGCGGCGTCATGCAGGAGCTGGAAGCTCTGCCCCTGTTCGTTGACGATGCCCAGATAGTCGTCCAGATCGAGCAGGCACCAGAAGTAGTCGTCCAGCAGCCCGGCCAGCGTGACGCGGACGTTTTCCTCCGGCTCCACGTGGCGGGCGATGCCGGGATGCTGCTCGAAGCTGGCGTAGACGGTGTAGGCGGTCGGCGATGTGGCGGGGCGGCGCGCGGCGTCGCTGGCGGTGGACGCGGGCAGTTTGCCGGCGAACGGCGCCAGGCCTTCCTCCAGCGTCCAGACCGGGAAATCGTCCTCGTCGGCGCCGCTGGCCTGGCTCCAGGCCTCGCGCGCCACGTACAGCAACGATTCGCACCAGCTCGTGTCGGGATCGGCGTCCGCATCGTCGAACATCGCCGGCCAGCGCAGCGAGGCTTCGAACCACGCCTGTCCGCGCGCGACGGCATGGCAGGCGGCATAGAGCAGCGCGTCGTCGCCAAACGGTCCCGTCCTGGCGCGCGAGGCGGTCAGCAGGGCCGCGAGCCTGTCGGCCAGGCGCAGGGCAAAGGCAACGATGTCATCGGCGGGCAATTGGCTCAGCGCCACACGCAGCGGCTTCAGGCTCTCGTCGTCCTGCCCGGACAGCAGCAGCGGGCGGTCGACATGCGTCATCAGTTGCCAGAACCGGGCTTCGGGCATGGGGGCGGGCAGGGTGGTCATGGGGCGTGACATGAATGGCGATGCCGGATGATACCCAAAAGCCCCGCTGTCCTTGGCCTGGGCAGGACGGTCGGTCCGAGCCGCCTGGTGATGAGTGGCCGACCGCCCGGGTCAGCCTTCCAGCACACGCAGATCCGGCGGCCGGTTCTCGATGATCGCTTCCATGGCGAAGAACCCGGTCACCGTCGACAGCTCGAAATCCGTGATCAGCTTTTGATAGAAGCGGTCATAGCCCGCCATGCCCCGGCAGACCACCTTGATCAGGTAATCCCAGTCTCCGCCGATGCGATAGAACTCGGTGACTTCCGGCAGGCGCTCGACGTGCAGGCGGAACCCGTCGGCCCAGGCCTTGGCGTGGTGGCTGGTGCGGATCATGACGAACACCGTCAGGTCCAGGCCCAGCGCCACCAGGCTGACCTCGGCCCGCGTGCCGCGGATGATGCCGCAGGCATTCAAACGTTGCAGCCGGCGCCAGCAGGCGTTCTGCGACAGGCCCACCCGATCGGCCAGCTCGCGCTGGGACAAGGCGCCGTCTTTTTGCAGGCAGCTGATGATGCTGAGATCAAATTTATCTATTTTTTCCAATTTATCGTTCATTTGATCTGTATTTACTGGTTTTACTCAGAATATAGGTGATGTTTCATCATGATGTTCCATCGTATGATATTTCGCTATTTACCGGAACCCGCGCCACCATGTCTACCCCCATCGCGACCAGCCCCGCCAAGACCACCCCCTTGCAGCAGTTTCAAGAGAGCCTGAAAACCGGCGACGTCGCGGCGGCGCTCGCGGAAGGGCTCATCGGCAAGGATGCCGCCATCGACGGCCCGTTCGGCGCGAAGCCGCTGGTCTATGCCGATTACGTGGCGTCCGGCCGCGCCTTGATGCAGGTGGAACGCTTCATCCTTGAGCAAGTGCTGCCGTATTACGCCAACTCGCATACCGAAGCGTCCTATTGCGGCGGCTTCATCACCCGGCTGCGTCGCGAAGCGCGCGCCGCCATCGCCCGGTGCTGCGGCGCGGACGAAGCGCATGCGGTGATCTTCGCGGGTTCGGGCGCAACGGCCGGCATCAACCGGCTGGTCCATCTTCTTGGCGTGCGCGCGGCCCTCGCGGCGGGCCGGCAGGTCCGCGTGATCATCGGCCCGTATGAGCATCACTCGAACATCCTGCCCTGGCGCGAATGCGGCGCCGACGTCATCGAATTGGGGGAAAGCCCCGAAGGCGGACCGGACCTGGCCGAATTGGCCGCCGCATTGCAAGCGCCGGACGGCACGCTCGTCATCTGCGCGCTGTCGGCGGCCTCGAACGTGACGGGCATCGTCGCGGACGTCCCGGCCATCACGCGGCAGGTCAAGCGGTCAGGCGCGAAAATGCTGTGGGACTACGCCGGCGGCGCGCCGTACCTGTCCATCCAGATGTCGCCCGCCGCCGATGCGCAGATCGACGCCATCGTTTTCTCGCCGCACAAGTTCATCGGCGGTCCCGGCGCCTCGGGCGTGCTGATCGTCCGGCGCGACGCCGTGACCGAGACGACGCCGGCCTGGCCGGGCGGCGGCACCGTCAAGTTCGTGTCGCCGGCCGGCCACGATTACAGCGGCAGCCTGGAATCGCGCGAAGAGGCGGGCACCCCAAACGTCGTGGGCGATATCCGCGCCGCGCTGGTCCTGCTGGTGAAGGAAGCGCTGGGCGCCGACTTCATGCAACAACGCAACGCGCACTTCGTGCAGCGGGCGCTGGGCGCCTGGAAAGACGCCGGGCAACTGGAACTGCTGGGGTCGCTGACGGCCAACCGCCTGCCGGTATTTTCTTTCCGCGTGCGTGACGGCAAGGGCGGTTTCGTGCACCAGCAATTGGTCACGCGCATGCTGAGCGACCGATTCGGCATCCAGGCCCGGGGCGGCTGCGCATGCGCCGGGCCCTATGTCCATCGCCTGCTCGACATCGGCGAAGAGCAGTCCTTGCTCATGCGGCAGGCCATTCTTGACGGTCGCGAAATCGAAAAGCCCGGATTCGTCAGATTGAATTTCAGCGCGCTGCTGTCGGACGCCAAGGCCGATTTCATCCTGGCGTCGGTGCTGGAACTGGCCTCGGACGCGGCCGATTTCGAAGGCCTGTACGACTTCGATCCCAGCCGCGCCATCTTCTTTCCGAAAAACGCCGCGGTGGCCGCCGCGGCCTGATCCGTCTTTCTCTTGCGCGCCTCGGGCGCGGGTCCTGGGCGTCGCACTTGGCCGTGCACCGCGCCCGGAGAGCTTGCGCGCGCCCGCAAGTCATCGACCCGCTAGGGTTAACACGATCAGATGATTCCGGATTATCGAGACGAGTAATCGCTACGCACGCCCCGGTGCTAGCCTCGCATGCGCTGTTTCAAGGAAGTTCCATTTCGCATGCATGGCACCGACGGGAAGCGAGAGCGATGAAGAAAAAATCATGGGGAAGGACAGCACGTTCAGGGGTGCTGAAGGGAATATTCTGGACTGGCATGAGCGCGCAGTTGGCGGGCCCGTCCGTGATGGCGCAGAGTCCATCGATTCCGGGATCAGGGGTGTCGGGTTCTCCGTATGTAGAGCCGGGACAGCCCGGCAAGCCGGACAGCTGGAGAACGCCTGAATTCATGGAGGAATGGGGGCTGGGCGCGATGAATGCCGAGTACGCCTATGCCGCCGGCTATACGGGGAAGAACGCAGTCATCGGGGTGTTGGATTCCGGCTACTACGACAAGCATCCCGAGCTTGCGCCAAGCCGGTTTTCTCCCATCCTTGCGGCCGGCATACCGGGCGTGCTGAATGCCAGGAATGACACGCACGGCACCCGGGTGAGCGGAGTGATCGGGGCGTCTCGCGATGGCCTGGGCATGCATGGCGTGGCGCCGGATGCGAGGGTGCTTGTCGCCAATACCAATGCAAGCGATGGCTTCTTGTTTGGGGTGGCCGATCCCAAGTACCCGGCATCGGACGCCAAGTATCTCTCCGAGGTGTATGGCGCGCTGGCAAGAAGCGGCGTGCGCATCATCAGCAACAGCTGGGGCTCGCAGCCGCCGTCCGAAAAGTACGATACCTTGGCGAATGTGATCGATGCCTACCGCCAGCATGAAGAGGTGCGCGCCAAGTCGGGCGCGGGTTCATGGCTGGATGCCGCCGCCAAGGCGTCGCGTGGCGGCGTGGTGAATAATTTCAGTGCGGGTAACTCCGGTTATGGCAATGCCAGCATGCGCGGCGCCTATCCGTATTTTCACCCCGAGCTCGAAGGCAATTGGTTGACGACGACGGGCTATAGCCAGACGGTTGGGCAGGTCTACAACCAGTGTGGAATCGCGAAGTGGTGGTGCGTCATGGCGCCCACTGGGGTCGAATCCCCTTCATTCGACGGAAATGCCGCCAAGCCATCCCGTGCCAGCTACAAGAATTTCAATGGCACCTCGGCGGCCGCGCCGCATGCATCGGCCGCCCTGGGTCTGATCATGGAGCGGTTTCCGTACATGAGCAATGAGCAGGCCTTGATGGTGATGTTCACCACGGCGCGAAACATGGTGCCAGACCCAAGCCGTAGCGTTGCCTATGACAATACGCTGTATAGCGATGTCCGGCCGGCCATGGCTGGCTCCGCCAAGTATCCAAACGAATTCGGTGGTTGGGGGCTCGTGGACCTGCGCAAGGCCATGAACGGTCCCGCCCAGCTATTGGGCCGCACCGACTACAACCTGCCCAGCGGGCAGAAGGATACGTGGACCAACGATATTTCCCAGGATGCCATTGTCCAAAGGAAGAAAGAGGACCAGGCCGAGGTCAATGGCTGGCAGGCCAGGAAGGCGGGCATGCCGGGCGGGTATCCGGACGATAAGCAGCGCGCCTACTTCGACGGTTTGCGTCGTGACGCAATTACGACATTGCAAAAGCTCGCGACCGCCATCAAGACACAGAATTTCTCGTCCGAGTACCAGGCGGTTCAGGGCAATCCCGTCGCGGCTTCCGTGTTGTCTAAGCTCTTGGCGGGTACAGAATATGGCCAGTATCTGACAACCTACGCGGCGAATCCCTCGTACCCGTGGATTGCCGACAGCATCAGCCAGGAACTCCAGTCCGCGCTCAATGCCACGACGTTCGGCATTGCCGACGGCGATGTCGATGCGGCCAAGGCCGCCCTGCGATTCGAATACAAGATCACGGAAGCGCGCATCGCCCGGCTCACCAGCAAGCTGGCCGATCCCGCGGCCTACGAGGCGGGCCTGACCAAGAGCGGCGGCGGCACCTTGATCCTGGCCGGCAGGAATACCTACATGGGCGAGACGCGCGTCAACGGCGGCGAGCTGGTGATCGACGCGAATGGCTCCATCACTTCGCCTACGCTGGTCAACGCGACCGGCATGTTGACGGTGCAGGGTGTCAGCGCCGACATCACCCTGAATGGCGGAGCGGCGTCCGTCGACGGCGTCAGCGGCAAGGTAACGATCAATCAAGGCGGGATGCTGGGCGGCAATGGCAGGCTGCAAGCGCTGGCGGTCAATGCCGGCGGCACCGTATCGCCCGGCCATTCGGTGGGTGCCTTGCGGGTGGCCGGCGATGTCAGCTTCGCGCCGGGCTCGCGCTACGACGTCGAGATCAAGGCCGACGGCTCGGATTTCGACCGGATCATCGCCGGGGGCAAGGCCACGGTCACAGGCGGCGCGCTGGGCTTGCGGCTTGAATTCGCTCCCGGTCTGCTCGACCTGGCGCAGGCGCGGTCACTGAAGGGCCGCACTTTAGAGGTGCTGACGGCGGCAGGAGGGTTGACTGGCCGCTTTGACGTGGTCGAACCGAACTTCCTGTTCCTGGGGGCCGTGCCGAACTACGGCGCGCAAGGCCTGAGCTTGCGGCTGGATCGCAACGCGACTCCCTTCGCCAGCGTGGCCCGCACGCCGAACGAACGCCGGGTTGCCGCCGCGCTCGAGACGCTGGAGGCCGGCACGCCGCTCTATGAAAGCGTGCTGGGCCTGGCCAGCGCCGAACAGGCCAGCGGCGCGTTCCGGCAGCTTGCCGGCGAGATCTATCCGGCGACCCAGGCGGCGCTGATGCGCGACAGCCGCCTGCTGCGCGAGGCCGTCATCACGCAGCAACAGCGCGTCGGGATGGGGGACGGGCCGCGAGTCTGGGTCCAGCCGCTGGGGGCATGGAGCCGGGCCGGCAGCGGTGACGGGGTGGACGGCTACCGCAGCCGCGTCACCGGCTTTTGGGCGGGCGGCGACGCCAGCCTGACGCCGACGCTGCGCGCGGGGCTGGTGTCGGGTTATGGACGCAACCAGGTGCGCGTTCCGGGAATGAGCGCCTCGTCCGATGTGGACAGCTATCACCTGGGCGCCTATGCAAGCTGGCGGCCGGGCGCCTGGGGGCTGCTGCTGGGCACGGCGCATAGCTGGCACGATGGCAAGGTCAAGCGCAGCGTCGCCTATGAGGGCGCGTCGGATGAGCTGAAAGGCCGTTTCAGCGGCGATACCCAGCAGTTCTTCGCCGAAACGAGCTATCGCCGTTTCCTGGGCGAAACCACGGTGTTCGAACCCTATGCGGGCCTGGCCTATGTGAGCCAGCAGACGCATCGCAAGCGCGAGCGCGGCGGCGGCGCGGCGCTCGAGGACCGTGGCAGCAGGACGCATGCGGCGCTGTCCACGCTGGGATTGCGCGGCCAGACCGGCCTGGACATGGGCCGGGCCGGGCAGCTGAAGCTATCGGCGGGGCTGGGTTGGCAGCATTTGCTGACCGGCGCCACGCAGCAGGCGCGCCTGGGATTCGTGGCGGGCGGGGCGTCCTATCGCGTCGCGACCGCGGCGCTGGAGCGCAACAGCGCCTTGATCGACCTGGGGGCGGAGCTGGTGGTGAACGAGCGGTTCAGCGCCGGGCTGTCCTATGGCGGCCTGCTTGCCGGGAACGGCTCGGAACACGCGGTGCGCGGCAATCTGAACTGGAAGTTCTGACGGCTGACCCGGGGCGCTGTTGCATCAGCCAGCGCCCCGGGCGCGCCGTGCAATCTTTTACTGGCACCAACGACAGCGGCGTTTTGGTACTAAGCCCGGCTCCGGCCCGTGGCTACGCTTGACCCCAGGCCGTCGGCACGCACGAAGCGGCCGATGGACCACGATTCCAAGGGGGAAGCGACATGCGCAGCGCAAGACATATCCTGGCCGGCTTGCTTACCGCGTTCGCGCTCGGCTCGGCCGGCGCGGCGGAAACGCCCAAGACGGGCGGCACGCTGGTGATCGGCTCGACGCAGGTGCCGCGCCACCTGAACGGCGCGGTGCAGTCCGGCATCGCCACGGCGCTGCCCAGCGCGCAGCTCTTTGCCAGCCCGCTGCGCTTTGACGCCGACTGGAAGCCGCAGCCGTATCTGGCGGAATCCTGGGAGCTGTCGCCCGACGCGCGCACGCTGACGCTGCATCTGCGCAAGGACGCGCTGTTCCATGACGGCAAGCCGGTGACGTCCGGGGACGTGGCCTTCTCGGTCATGGCGGTCAAGCAGAACCATCCGTTCCAGACCATGCTGGCGCCGGTCGACAGCGTGGAGACGCCGGATCCCTACACGGCGGTGCTGCGCATGTCCCGGCCGCATCCGGCCATCCTGCTGGCCATGTCGCCGGCGCTGATGCCGGTGCTGCCCAAGCATGTCTACGGCGACGGCCAGGACCTGAAATCGCATCCGCGCAATTCGGCCGACATGGTTGGCTCGGGACCGTACCGGCTCAAGGAATTCAAGCCCGGCCAGGAAATCGTGCTGGAGCGCTTCGACAAGTTCTTCCTGCCCGGCAAGCCCTACCTGGACCGCGTGGTGGTCAAGATCAACCCCGACGCCACCAACCTGCTGATCGGCCTGGAGCGCGGCGATGTGCAGGTGCTGCCCTATATGAGCGAGCCGACGCTGCTGCGGCGCGCCAAGGACAATGCCGCGCTTTCGATGACCAGCCGTGGCTACGAAGGCATCGGCGCGCTGAGCTGGCTGGCCTTCAACACCGCGCGCAAGCCCTTCGACGACGCGCGGGTGCGCCAGGCCATCGCCTACGCCATCGACAAGAATTTCATCGCCAAGGCGCTGAACGGCGGTTTCGCCACGGTGGCCGACGGCCCCATCATCGCCACCAGCCCCTATGCCTCGGCCGACCTGAAGAAGTATCCGCTGGACTTGAAGCGCGCCGAGCAGCTGCTGGACGAGGCCGGCCTGAAGAAGGACGGCAAGGGCGAGCGCATGACGCTGACCGTGGACTACATGCCGGGCAGCGACGTGCAGGGCAAGAACGTGGCCGAATACCTGCGCAGCCAGCTCAAGAAGGTCGGCATCGCGGTGCAGGTGCGCGCCTCGCCGGATTTCCCGACCTGGGCCAAGCGCATCGCCAGCCATGATTTCGACCTGACCACGGACATCGTCTTCAACTGGGGCGACCCGGTGATCGGCGTGCACCGGACCTACCTGTCCAGCAACATCCGCGACATCGTCTGGACCAACACCCAGTCGTACAGGAACCCCAAGGTCGACGCGCTGCTGGAGCAGGCCGGCGTGGAAACCGACGAGGGCAAGCGCCGCGCGCTGTACGCCGAGTTCCAGAAACTGGTCACGGAAGACCTGCCGATCGACTTCCTGACCGTGATCCCGTACCACACCCTGGCTTCGCGCAAGGTCCACGGCCTGCCCGAAGGCATCTGGGGCGTGCTGTCGCCGCTGGACGAGACCTGGCTGCAATAAGGCCGAGGAGGGCGCCATGTTGAGATACCTGGGACGCAGGCTGGCCTATGCGCTGGCGCTGCTGCTGGCGGTGGTGACGCTGAATTTCCTGTTGATCCACATTTCGCCGGGCGATCCGGTCGAGACCATCGCTGGCTCGATGGGCGGCATCAGCGAGGAACTGCGCGCCCAGCTGCGCGCGCAATACGGGCTGGACAAGCCCTTCATCGCGCAGCTGGGGCTGTACCTGGGGCAGGTGCTGCGCGGCGACCTGGGCCATTCCTATTTCTTCAACCTGCCGGTGACGCAGCTGATCTGGGATCGCGTGCCGGCCACGCTGCTGCTGGTCGTGACCTCGGTGCTGGGCGCTTTCCTGGCCGGCACGCTGCTGGGCACGCTGGCCGCGCGCAAGCCCAACGGGCCGCTGTCGCAGGGCATCACGCTGCTGTCCATCGTCGGCTACTCGGCGCCGGTGTTCTGGACCGGCATCCTGCTCATCATCCTGTTCGCGTCAGTGTTGCCGATCTTCCCGGTGTCCGACATGCGCACGGCGGGCGCGTCCGAGCTGGGCTGGGCCGGCGCGCTGGACGTGCTGCATCACCTGGTGCTGCCGGCCTGCACGCTGGGCTTCGTCTACCTGGCGCAATACAGCCGGCTGGCGCGCGCCAGCGTGATCGAGGCGCTGTCCGCCGACTACATCCGCACCGCGCGCGCCAAGGGCCTGCCCGAGCGCACGGTGCTGTACAAGCACGCGCTGCGCAACGGCGTGCTGCCGGTGGTGACGATGCTGGGCCTGCAGTTCGGCAATGTGCTGGCGGGCGCCATCCTGGTCGAGACGGTCTTCAACTGGCCCGGCCTGGGCCGGCTGGCCTTCGACTCGGTGCTGCGGCGCGACTATCCGACGCTGCTGGGCATCCTGCTGTTCGCCTCCCTGCTGGTGGTGGTGATGAACCAGCTCACCGATCTGGCCTACCGGCTGGTCGACCCCCGGATCAAGACATCATGAGCCAGACTCCCGCCGCGCCGCCGGGCGCCGTATCCGCTGTATCCGTCCCGTCCGTTACATCCGTCGCCGCCGCCCCGGCCGCCGTGGCGACGGGCGCTGTCGCCGCGCCCGGCCGCGCGCCGGCCCGCCAGTCGCGCGAGGCGCTGCGCGCCTTCCTGCGCAATCCATCCGCCGTCGTCGGCCTGCTGCTGCTGGCGACCGTGCTGGCGGTGACGCTGTTCGGCCCGGCGCTGATGCCGGCCGATCCCTTCGAGATCGTCAGCGCGCCGATGGAGCCGCCCGGCGCCGAATTCCTGCTGGGCACGGACTACCTGGGGCGCGACGTGCTGACCGGCCTGGTCCACGGCGGCCGCGCCACGCTGCTGGTGGGCGTGGTGGCGGCGGTGCTGTCGGTGCTGATCGGGGTGACGGTGGGCGCGCTGGCCGGCTACTACGGCGGCTGGATCGACGAGGCGCTGATGCGCGTCACCGAGTTCTTCCAGGTGCTGCCCACGCTGCTGTTCGCGATGGTGCTGGTGACGCTGTTCTCGCCGTCGCTGGCGACGATCGCCATCGCCATCGGCGTGGTCAGCTGGACCGGCACGGCGCGGCTGGCGCGCGGCGAGTTCCTGCGGCTCAAGCGGCGCGAGTACGTGCTGGCCGAGCGCGTCATCGGCGCGGGCGACGCGCGCATCATCTGGCGGGTGATCCTGCCCAATGCGCTGGCGCCGCTGATCGTGTCGGCCACGCTGGCGGTGGGCACGGCGGTGCTGTTCGAGGCCGGGCTGTCGTTCCTGGGCCTGGGCGATCCCAACGTCATGAGCTGGGGGCTGATGATCGGCAGCAACCGCCCCTACATCCTGACCGCGTGGTGGGCCGTGACGCTGCCCGGCGCGGCCATCTTCCTGACGGTGCTGGCGGTGAGCCTGATCGGCGACGGCCTGAACGATGCGCTCAATCCGGCGTCCAGGGGACGGCTATGAACGCCGCCGTCCTGCCAGTGACGACGCCCGGCGATGCGCCGGCGGCCGGCGCGGCCGATCCGGTGCTGCGCGTGGAGAACCTGACGCTGGCCTTTCGCGCGCGCGGTCGCAGTGCCGACGTGCTCAATGCGGTCAGCTTCGAGCTGCGGCCGGGCGAGACGCTGTGTCTGGTGGGCGAGTCCGGCTGCGGCAAGAGCATGACGGCGCTGGCCATCATGCGGCTGGTGCCCGAGCCGGGACGCATCGGCGGCGGCCGCGTGCTGCTGCGCGGCGAGGACCTGGCCGCGCGCGACGAGGGCGCGATGCGGCAGGTGCGCGGCAACAGCATTTCCATGATCTTCCAGGAGCCGATGACCGCGCTGAATCCGGTCTACACGGTGGGCGAGCAGATCGCCGAGCCGCTGCGGCTGCACCAGGGCCTGGACAAGGCGCGGGCGCGGGCGCGTGCCATCGAGATGCTGCGTTCGGTGGGCATACCGGCGCCCGAGCGGCGCGTGGACGATTATCCGCACCAGATGTCCGGCGGCATGCGCCAGCGCGTGATGATCGCCATCGCGCTGGCCTGCGATCCGGCCGTGCTGATCGCCGACGAGCCGACCACCGCGCTGGACGTGACCGTGCAGGCGCAGATCTTCGACCTGCTGCGCGAGCAGCAGGCGCGGCGCGGCACGGCGGTGCTGATGATCACGCACGACATGGGCGCGGTGTCCGAGATGGCCGACCGCATCGTGGTGATGTATGGCGGGCGCATCGTCGAGCAGGGCGCCTGTCGCGACGTGCTGGCCGAGCCGCTGCATCCGTACACGCAGGGCCTGATCGCCTGCCTGCCGGAGCTGGACCGCGAGCCGGACGAGGCGCGGCCGGATCTGCCGGAGATCCCCGGCGTGGTGCCGTCGATCTGGGATCGCGGCCCAGGCTGTCCGTTCGAGGCGCGCTGCGAGCGGGCGATGCAGCGCTGCCGCGAGGCGTTTCCGCCGCTGGCGCGGCCGTCGCGGGCCGGCGCGATACGCATGGACGTCGATGCCGCGACGGCTTCCGACGCCGCTGCATCCGGCGCGGAGCATGGCGTGGCCTGCTGGCTTTATGTGGAGGCGCAAGCATGATCCAGACCCAGATTCCCATCCAGACTCCGGCCCCGGCCTCGGCCGTCTCCGCGCCGCTGCTGTCGGTGCGTGACCTGGCCGTGCATTTCCCCGTATCGGGCGGCGGCGGCCGGACCGCCACGGTCAAGGCCGTGGACGGCGTGTCCTTCGAGCTGGCGCGGGGCCGCACGCTGGCCATCGTGGGCGAGTCGGGCTCCGGCAAGACCACCACGGCGCTGTCGGTGCTGCGCCTGTCGGAGCCCACCGCCGGGGCCATCCATTTCGACGGGCAGGACCTGACCGCCTTGCGCGGCGAGCCATTGCGGCGCATGCGCCGCCGGCTGCAGCTGGTGTTCCAGGATCCGTATTCCTCGCTCAACCCGCGCCAGCGCGCCGGCGACATCGTGCGCGCGCCGCTGGATCTGATGGACATCGGCCCGGCGGCCGGGCGCGCGACGCGCGTGGCCGAGATGTTCGAGCTGGTGGGCCTGCGGCAGGACCAGCAGGCGCTGTATCCGCACCAGTTCTCCGGCGGCCAGCGGCAGAGGCTGAACGTGGCGCGGGCGCTGGCCAGCGGGCCGGACCTGATCGTCTGCGACGAGCCGGTGTCGGCGCTGGATATCGCCATCCGCGCGCAGATCCTGAACCTGCTGCGCCGCATCCAGCGCGAGCGCGGCCAGTCCTTCCTGTTCATCTCGCACGACATGGCGGTGGTCGAGCACATCTGCGACGACATCGCGGTGATGTACCTGGGCAAGATCATCGAGCGCGCCTCGCGTCGCGCCTTCTTCACGCGGCCGCTGCATCCCTATAGCGTGGCGCTGATGTCGGCGGTGCCCACCGTGCGCGGCGGGCGCGAGGCCGCCGCGCGCCGCGTGCGGCTGTCTGGCGATCCGCCCAGCCCCGTCGATCCGCCGCCGGGCTGCCGGTTCGCGGGGCGCTGTCCGGCCGCGCGGCCGGCCTGTTCCGCCAGCGAGCCGCCGCTGCGCGAGGTGGCGCCAGGCCATGGCGTGGCCTGCCATTTCGTCGAGCTGCGCGACGGCGCGCTGGTCGCGCCACTGTAGATGACGACAAGTTCAGCGGCCGGCAAGTTCATGGGCGCGCCGCGCCCGGCCTCGGCCTGGGCTGCCGGGCTGCGCGGCCGCCTCCCGCTATGCAGCCTGCTCACTATCCCGCCACAGGAGTCCGATCCATGTCCCAACCCGCCGTTCCGACCACGATCTACCAGGCCCGCAGCATCCTGACCATGAATCCGGCCCGGCCGCGTGCCACTCACGTGGCGGTGCGCGACGGCCGCATCCTGGGAGTGGGCGGGCTGGATGAGCTCAAGACCTGGGGACCGGCCGAGCTGGACCGCCGCTACGCCGACCGGGTGCTGATGCCCGGCCTGGTGGAAGGCCACTGCCATCTGCCCGAGGGCGGCATGTGGCAGTTCGTGTATGTGGGCTACTACGATCGTCGCGGTCCGGACGGCAGGACCTGGACCGGGCTCAAGAGCTTCGAGGCGGTGGCGGCGCGGCTGCGCGAGGCCGAGGCCGCGCTGCCGGCGGACCGGACGCTGATCGGCTGGGGCTTCGACCCGATCTACTTTGGCGGCCAGCGCATGGACCGCCGCCACCTGGACGCCGTGTCCAGTCAGCGGCCGGTGGTGGTGATGCACGCCAGCATGCACCTGATGAACGTGAACGGCGCCATGCTGGCGCGGGCCGGCATCGATGCCGATACCGATGTGGACGGCATTACCCGCCTGCCCGACGGCAGCCCCAGCGGCGAGCTGTGCGAATTCGCCGCCATGTTTCCCGTGATACGCCTGATCGGCAACCCCTTCCGCACCGTGGGCCTGTCGGAAGACGGGCTGCGGCTGTTCGGGCAGGTGGCGCGGCGCGCCGGCGTCACCACCGCGACCGATCTGGTGAACGAGCTGGAAGGGGAAGGGCTGGCGCGGCTGTCGCGCATCACGGCCGAGCCGGACTATCCGGTGCGCATCGTGCCGGCGGCCTCGGCGCTGGCCTTTCCGGGCGATCCGGCGCGCTGCCTGGAAACGCTGCGCGCCGCCACGGCGCTGAACCACGACAAGCTGCGCCTGGGCATGGTCAAGCTGGTGGTCGACGGCTCGATCCAGGGTTTCACGGCGCGCCTGCGCTGGCCCGGTTATCACAACGGCGCGCCCAACGGTATCTGGGTGACGGCGCCGGGCGAGCTGGACGGGCTGGTGCAGGCCTATCACGAGGCCGGCGCGCAGCTGCACATCCACACCAATGGCGACGAGGCCACGCAGGTGGCGATCGAGGCGGTGGCACGGGCGCTGGCGCGACACCCTCGGCCGGACCACCGGCACACGCTGCAGCACTGCCAGATGGCGGACGCGGCGCAGTTCCGGCGCATGGCCAGCCTGGGCCTGTGCGCCAACCTGTTCGCCAACCACATCTACTACTGGGGGGACGCGCACTACGCACAGACCATGGGGCCGGACCGGGCCGAGCGCATGGACCCCTGCGCCACGGCGGCGCGCGAGGGCGTGCGCTACGCCATCCATTCCGACGCGCCGATCACGCCGCTGGGGCCGCT
The DNA here is from genome assembly GCF_059760905.1 of Achromobacter sp. 1011811831. Lineage (NCBI taxonomy): Bacteria > Pseudomonadati > Pseudomonadota > Betaproteobacteria > Burkholderiales > Alcaligenaceae > Achromobacter > Achromobacter sp. 1011811831. The sequence continues at coordinate 36,687 of NZ_JCBANG010000007.1, read as the reverse complement.
GTTCACCGCCTGGTGCGCGGCCACGCGAACGACATCCTCGGGCCGGGTGCTGGGCGAGTCCGAGCGCATAGGCGTGGACGAGGCGCTGCGCGCCATCACGCTGGGCGCGGCCTACACGCTGCACATGGATCATCTGGTCGGCTCCATCGAGGTTGGCAAGCACGCCGATTTCTGCGTGCTGGAGGACGATCCCTCGGCCTTGCCGGCCGAGCGCCTGAAGGACGCGCGCGTGCTGGGCACGGTTGTCGGCGGACGGCCGATGGCCTCGGACGCCTGAGATGGACGGCGCAAGGGGCGGACGCATCCCGCTGACCGTGGTCGGCGGTTTCCTGGGCGCGGGCAAGACCACGCTGCTGAACCATGCGCTGGCGCAGGACCGGCGGCGCGCGGCGGTGCTGGTGAACGACTTCGGGCCGGTGGACGTGGACGCGGGCCTGCTGGCGGACAGCGCCGGGCAGGTGCTGCGGCTGGCCAACGGCTGCGTCTGCTGCTCGCTGGCCGGCGGCCTTGACGAAGCGCTGGCGCGGGTGCTGGCGCTGGATCCGCCGCCGGAATGGATCGTGATCGAGGCCAGCGGCGTGTCCGACCCCGCGCGCATCGCGCAGGTCGGGCTGGCCGATCCGCTGTTGCAGCTCGAAGGCGTGGCGGTGCTGGTGGACGCCGCCGCGATCCGCGACGTGGCGGCCGATCCCTTGCTGGCGGACACGGTGGCGCGGCAGTTGCGCGCCGCCGATCTGCTGGTGTTGAACAAGACCGATCTGGTGTCCGGGCAGGCGCTGGACGCGCTGCGGCATTGGTTGCATGGCCAGACCGGCGGCACGGCCATGGTCGAGGCGCGCGAGGGCCGCGTCGGGCTGGAATGCCTGGAGGGGGACTGGGACGCCCGTGCTTGCGGGTGCGGCGCGTGCGATACGAAGCACGGCCACGCGCACGCGCCGCAGGACGATCCCGCACATCCCTTCGATACCTGGGTCTGGCGCGCGCCGCCGCTGCTGGATGCGCGCCGTTTCGCGGATCAGATGAAGCTCCTGCCACGGCCGCTGATGCGCGCCAAGGGCTGGGTGCGCACCGACCGGCATGGCTGGGTGCTGGCGCAATGGGCGGGCCGGCGGCTGCGTTTCGACGCGCAGGCGCGGCGTCCGGACGATGTCGTCGAGCCTGGACTGGTGCTCATCGGCATGCGCGGGGCCGTTGGCGAGGATGAGATCGCTGCCTGCCTGGACGCGGCGGCCCTCGGCTGAACGCGGCTTGCCGCCCGCGCGTGGGGCGCTTCGGCCTTCCCGCCTGCCTTCTGGTGCAAGCGATTCCCCCCGTCTGGTTCTAGTCCATCCAACGGCGGCCGCGTACCTTGATCCTGACGATGGCGCATGCCGCGCGGGCCTGGGCGGCGCGCCGTTCCGCGACTACAGGCCCACAGAGGAGAGCAGGCAATGGGGACCACCATGGACAAGAGCGTCAGCGCGGAAATGCTGGCCGAATTCGCGGCCGCATGGAACCGGCATGACATCGATGCGCTGATGTCCTTCATGAGCGAGGACTGCGTGTTCCTGACCGTGGCCGGATCGGAGCAGTGGGGCGCGCGGCACGAGGGGCCCGACGCCGTGCGCCGCGCCTTCGCGGCGGCCTGGCAGAACTTTCCGGACGCCCAGTGGCGCAACGGCCGGCACTGGGTCTGCGGCGAGCATGGCGTGTCGGAATCGACCTTCACCGGCACGGCGGCGGACGGCTCGCGGGTCGAGGCCGATATGGTGGACGTGTTCACCTTCAAGAACGGCAAGATCCAGGTCAAGAACGCCTACCGCAAGCAGCGCCCGGCCTTGCCGGCGCGCGCCTGAGGCGGCCGCCGCCCCGACACCGCAGGGAGCCCAAGCATGGACGCTCGCATGGATGCGCAGAGGAATGCCCGCATGGACGCTTCGACGCCGGGCCGCGCCGGCCCCCGGCCTTACGACCCGGCCTACGATCCGCTGGTGTCGCCGCCGGGGCGGGGCCAGGACTACGCGCCCACCTACTGGGTCGCCACCGCCGGGCCGCCGCCGCAGGACGACGGCCCGGTCAATGGCGACATGGAGGTGGACGTGGCCGTGGTCGGCTCGGGCTTCACCGGGCTGTCGGCGGCGCTGACGCTGGCGCGCGACTACGGCGTGCGCGCCGTGGTGCTGGAGGCCAACCGCGCGGTCTGGGGCTGCACCAGCCGCAACGGCGGCCAGGGCCAGAACGCCTCGGGGCGGCTGTACCGATCGCAGTGGATCCAGCGCTGGGGGCTGGACACGGCCCGCCGGCTGGACGCCGAGATCCGCGAGGGCTTCGAATACTGGAAGAGCCTGGTGGCGCAGGTGGACTGCGACGCGCAGCCGGGCGGCCATCTGTATACGGCGCATCGGCGGAAGAAGATGGCCTTCCTGGAGAACGAGAGCCGCGTCATGCGCGAGGTCTTCGGCTACGACACGCGCATGCTGAGCAAAGACCAGCTGCGCGAGCGCTACGTGGACGATCACGAGGCCGTAGGCGCGCTGCTGGAGCCGGACGGCGTGGGCGTGCATCCGCTCAAGCTGGCCTACGGCTACCTGCGCCAGGCGCGCGCGCTGGGCGCGAGCATCCATCCGTCCAGCCCGGTGCTGGGCTGGCGCGCGCAGAACGGCGCCTATCTGTTGCAGACCCCCGGCGGCACGGTGCGCGCGCGGCGCGTGGCCTTCGCCACAGGCGGCTACACGGCGCAGGGCGTGAATCCGCTGCTGGACAACCGCATCATGCCGGTGCTGTCCAACTCGCTGGTGACGCGCGCGCTGTCGCCGGCGGAGCTGGAGGCGGCCGGCCTGAAGAGCACCGTCTTCATCACCGACACGCGCACGCTGCGCTTCTACTACCGGCTGCTGCCGGACGGCCGCGTGCAGATTGGCAGCCGCAGCGCGGTCCATGGCGCCGACGCGCAGAACCCGCGCCACCTGGCCTTGCTCAAGGCCGGGCTGGTGCGCAAGTTCCCGTCGCTGCGCGATGTGGACGTGGACTATTCCTGGTGGGGCTGGGTGGACGTCAGCCACGACATGATGCCGCGCGTGACCCAGCCGGATCCCGCGCAGCAGGTCTATTACGCGTTTGGCTATGGCGGCAACGGCGTGTCGTTCTCGGCGCATGCCGGCCGTCGGCTGGCGCAGCGGCTGATGGGCCAGGACGGCCTGAAATGGGACCTGCCGATCTACGACTCGCCCTTGCCGGGCCATCTGTTCGCGCCATTCCGCCGGCTCGGCCAGAGCCTGCTGTACCGCTGGTACTACCTGCGCGACGAGATGTTGTGAAGACGGGGGCCGGCGCGCCGGCCCCCTTCAGGCCGCCGCCCGCAAGCGGTAGCGGCGCACCACTTCCGCCAGCCGGGCGATGCCCGGATCGATCTGCTCCAGCCGGATCGAGGTGAAGCCGATCCGCAGGAAGTTGCGCGGCGCGCTGGCGCCGTCCATGAAGAACACATTGCCCGGCTCGATCACCACGCCGTCGGCCAGCGCGGCCTCGGCCAGCTCGGCGGCGTCCAGCCAGGGCGGACCCTCCAGCCAGCAGAACGAGGACCCGGTGATGGGCGCGGCGCGAAAGTCCGGCAGGTGGCGCGCCAGCGCGTGCGCCAGCTCGGCGCCGCGCTTCTGGTACTCCTGCGACTGGCGCCGCAGCAGCGAATGGTGGTGGCCCAGCGAGATGAACAGCGAGAAGGCGCGCTGGATGTAGGCGGACGGATGGCGCAGCATCAGCCGGCGCAGCGCGCGCAGCTCGACCGCCAGCTCGGGCGGGGCGACGATGTAGCCGATGCGCAGGCCCGGCGCGAAGGACTTGGCCAGGCTGCCCACGTAGATGACGCGGCCCTCGCGGTCCAGGCTCTTGAGCGCCGGCACCGGCTCGGCGCCCCAGCGGCTCTCGCTCTCGAAATCGTCCTCGATGATCATGCTGTCGGCCTGGCTGGCCAGGGCCAGCAGGCTGTCGCGGCGTTCGGGCGATAGCGTGACGGACGTGGGGCATTGATGGCCGGGCGTGACGAACAGGTAGTCGCAGCCCAGCAGCTGGGTGCCGGTGATCAGGCCTTGTTCGTCGACCGGCAGCGGCAGCAGGTGGCGGGTGTGGCTGGCGAAGATGTTGCGCGCGTCGGGATAGCCGGGGTCTTCCATGCCGACGACGGTGTCGTCGTTGACCAGCAGGTCGGCCAGCAGATAGAGCGCATGCTGCGCGCCCACGGTGATGACGATCTCGGACGCGTCGGCCCAGACGCCCCGGCGCGGCAGCACCTGGGTGCGGATCTGCTCGATCAGCGCTGGGTCGTCGTGGGTGATGAGGTCTGGCGCCCAGCTGCGGATGTCCAGCACCGACAGCGCCTTGATACAGCACTCGCGCCATTCGGCGGTGGGAAACAGATCCTGGTCGAACTGGCCGTAGACGAAGGGGTAGGGCTGCTTCTGCCAGTCGCGCGGCTTGACGATATTGCGTTGCAACGAGGGGCGGAAACGCAGCCGCTCGTCCCAGCGCGCGGGGCGCCGCGCGTCATCGGCCGCCGTTGTCGCGGCGGGCGCGCCATGGCCCGGCGCGGGGTTCTGCAGGTGCCCCTGCATGACCGTGTCGCTGACGAAATGGCCGCTGCGCTCGCGCGACACCAGATAGCCCTCGCTGACCAGTTGCTGGTACGCGAACACCACCGTGTTGCGCGCGATGCGCAGGTGATCGGCCAGGTGGCGGCTGGACGGCACCGGCGCGCCGGGCGGCAGGTGGCCGCTGAGGATGGCCGAGACCAGCATCTGGCGCACGCGGCCCTGCAGGCTGAGATTGGGGGCGCTTTCGCGTTCGAACAGACGTTCCCACAACACAGGCTTGAGCATCGCGGCCTGGCTGGACATGGCGGCTCCTTCTGAGGGCGGCGGGCGCGGCCGCCAGCGGCGGGGCGTCCGGTGCCGGCGCGCCGTGACGGGCGGCCGGTTCCGTTCTCCAGCATAGAGGAGCGGGTGGCGGCAAGGAATGGGGGATTGCCCTGCCGGTCGCCGTATCGCGGGTTCAGACGCAACGCCGGACGCAACTGCGGACGCAGCGTCAGATCCGGCCCTTCCAGGGTATCGCCAGCCGTTCCAGGTAGCGCACCAGCAGGTCGAAGGCAAAGGCGAAGGCGCCGATCACGATGATGCCCATGATGACGGTGTCGCTGGCCAGGAACTGCGCGGCGTTCAGGACCATGAAGCCCAGTCCCCGGTCGGCCGCCACCATCTCGGCCGCCACCAGCGTGGTCCAGCCCACGCCGATGCCGATGCGCATGCCGGTGAAGATTTCCGGCAGCGCGGCCTTCAGGATCACGTGCCGCACGATCTGCGCGCGCGAGCCGCCCATGGCGTAGGCGGCGTGGATCTGCTCGATCGACACGGAGCGCACGCCGGCGCGCGCGGCGATGGCCATGGGCGCGAAGATGGCCAGGTAGATCAGGAAGATCTTCGGGAACTCGCCGATGCCGAACCAGATGATGACCAGCGGCAGGTAGGCCAACGGCGGCAAGGGGCGGTAGAACTCGATCGGCGGGTCCAGCACGCCGCGCGCCCAGCGGTTCACGCCCATCAGGATGCCGGCCGGGATGGCGGTCAGGCAGGCCAGGAAGAACGCGCCGAACACGCGCGACAGGCTGGCCAGCGCGTGCTCGGCCAGCGTCGAGTTGGCCACGCCGTCGGTCATGGCGGACACGAACTTGCCGTACACCGCCAGCGGCGAGGGCAGGAACAGCGGCTTGACCCAGCCGGCCTCGGTCACCAGGAACCACAGGCCCAGCAGCGCGACGCTGGTCAGCAGGCTGATGTGGCCGCTGTAGCCTGCGCCCGGCGCGCCGTAGACCTTGCCGGGCGAGGGCGGCCGGCGGCGCGGCCGCGCCGCGTCAGGCATGGACGGCGTGCTCATCGGCGGCGGCGCGCTCGTCGCCGTAGATGATGCCGAGGACTTGTTCGCGCATGGCGATGAAGTCCGGACTGGATTTGATGCCACGTCCATCGCGGGTCTCCAGGAAGCGCCGGTTGAAGTCCGGCGTGAAGGTGTGGGTGATGCGTCCGGGGCGCGGCGACATGACGATCAGCCGCGAACTCAGGAACAGCGCCTCTTCCACGCTGTGGGTGATGAAGAAGAACATCTTTCCGGTCTCGCGCCAGATGTCCAGCAGCAGCTCCTGGATGGTCTCGCGGGTGAGCGCGTCCAGCGCCGCCATGGGCTCGTCCATCAGCAGCATGGCGGGATCGCAGGTCAGCGCGCGGGCGATGCCCACGCGCTGCTGCATGCCGCCGGACAGCTGGTAGATCATGTGGCGGTGGAAGTCCTGCAGCCCGACCAGCTCCAGATTGCGGCGGGCGCGGGCGCGCCGGGTCTGCTTGTCCACGCCCTGCAGCATCAGGCCGAACTCGGTGTTCTCCAGCACGTTCAGCCAGGGCAGCAGCGCGTGCTTCTGGAACACCACGCCGCGATCGGCGCCAGGGCCTTCGATGGGCCGGCCGGCCAGCGTGATGCGGCCCTCGGTGGGCGACAGAAAGCCCGCCAGCAGGCTCAGCAGCGTGGTCTTGCCGCAGCCGGATGCTCCCAGCGCCACCACGAACTCGCCGGGCTGTATGGTCAGGTTGACGTTCTGCAGCGCGACCACCGGGCCGCTGTCGTGCAGGCCGGGATAGGTGACGCTGACTCGGTCGGCGCACAGCACGCGCGCCTCGGGTGACTGCATGGGCATGCCTGTTCCCCTTGATCGATGGCGTCGGGATCCGGCCAGGGCTGGATCCCGATCAGGCCGGCGCCGCGGTTGCGGCCCGGCCGCCCGCTTATTTTGCCGCCGCCTTGGCGTACTGGTCCGTCACGTAGGGGCTGTAGTCCCCCAGCGCCTTGTCGATCTGCTTCTGTTCCTTCAGGAACTGCGCGCTGGCATTGAAGGCACGCGTCGCGCCGGCTTCCTTGCCACCGCCCAGCCAGGTGCCCGAGGCCTGCTCGGCAGCGGTCGGGAACACCAGCAGGCCCAGCGCCTCGGCCACGTCCTCGGGCTTGCCGCCGATCAGCTTGACGATGTGCCTGACCTGCGGCGAGTCGGCCGTCCAGGCCGCCGGGTTTGCGCGGTAGGCGGCATAGGACCTGGCCAGCACGCCGGTGAAGGCAGCCATGAACTTGGGGTTCTTCTCGGCCCAGGCGCGGTCGGCCACCAGGCCGTCGAAGGTGGGCACGCTGGCTTTGCCGATCTGTTCCGAGTCGGCGATGATCTTGCCGCTCTTGGAGATCTCGGTCAGCGCCGGCGGCCAGACATAGGCCGCGTCGATGTCGCCGCGCGCCCAGGCCGCGACGATCTGCGGCGGTTGCATGTTCAGGATGCGCACGTCGCGCGGCGGGATCTTCCAGACCTGTTCCAACCCGACCAGCAGGTGGAAGTGCGAGGTCGACACGAACGGCGTGGCAACGCGCTTGCCCTTCAGGTCGGCGGTGCTTGCGATGCCCGAGCCGTTGCGCGCCACCAGCGCCTCGGACTTGCCGATGTTGTCCAGCACCCAGAAGAGTTGCAGGTCCACGCCGCGCGTGGCGGCGGCGGTGATGCCGGTCGAGCCCAGCACGCCCACCGGCACCTTGCCCGAGGCCAGCGCGGTGGAAATGTCGCCGCCGGACGTGAACTGGCGCCAGTCGACCTGGTAGCCGGCGTCCTTCAGGGCGGCGTCCATGCTGCCGTCGGCGATGGCGGTCAGGAAGGGGCCGACGATCAGCTGGTAGCCGACCACCAGCCTGGTCTGGGCCTGGGCGGAAGCCGCCAGCAACAGCGCGGCCAGGCCGGCGGGCAGGCAGCGGCGGATGATGCGCAAACTCGCGTTCATGGTGATCTCCGTGGGTGAGACCGCGTCCCGGCGCGTCCGGCTGCTCCGCGTCGCTGCGGTGTGATGCCAGTTTGCCCGGATGGGGATGGAACGCTAGGGCCAGATGGGGGGATCAATAGGTGCCACGGTGGGGCCGATGGCGGGCGGCGCGCCGGATGTGGCCGGCAGCCGCCATGGGCGCCTGCCGGTAGAATGCCTACGCCTTGTCGTCCAGGCGGCTGCCCGGATGACTGGTCAGACGGGTCGCGTGGCGACAGGGCGTGGACGCCGGACCGGCACAACGGGAAGAACAATGAAGGGTGCGCAGCTCGAAATCGAATCGGCCAGGGAGGCGGCGCTGTCCTTTGACGTGACCAGGACGGTCGTGCTGGGACGGTATATCCAGGCTTGGGGCATGCCGGCGCACCGCGTCGTGATGACAGGGCGCGCGGGGCAGGCGCGGATCGAGATCTATCATTTCCCGCCGGCGGCGAGCGCGCATCCGGCCCGCTACGCGACCGTGGGCCTGTCCCGCGTCCATCACAAGACCGGAGCGGCTCACGCCGAATGGATGATGGCGCTGGAAGCAGGCCTGGGCGGGGAAGGCGTGGACCGGGTGTACGGCTATTTCTGCGACCTGATCGCCCACAGCATCGAGAACACGGACGGTTCCGAGCCGCCGCGCGTGATGGGCGCCAGCCCGCTCGCGCCGCGGAATTGGACCGCGAAGGCCATCCTGATCGATGAGCTGCGCGGGGAAAGCGAGGAGCTGGAGCGCATTCCAGTCGGCGGCGAGACGGTAGCGCTGCAATGGGTGGTGCCCATCAGCCAGAAGGAGGCCGCGCTGATCCTGGAGCAGGGCATCGATGCCTTCGATGCGTACGTCGAGGACCTGGCGCATTCCATCATCGATCCCGCGCGTCCGGCGTAGGCCGGATGGCGCATCGCGCCGTCGCCCGGTCGCGGCCGTATCCGCCGGCGCTCAACCGTCCTCGGGCAGATATCCGCTATACCCCATCAGCGCCGACAGCCGCTTGGCCACATTGCCGACGATCTGGCCGACCTGGGCGATATCGGGGCTGACCTTCTGGTCGATGCGCTCGATGTGCGGCACGTTGATGGCCGCGATCACATGGTCGGCCGCGCCCATCACGGGGTAGGCCACGTTGGTGATGCCGCGGATCTGGCGGCTGGGCATGGAGGCGCAGCCGCGCTGGCGCACCTCGGCCAGGATGGCGAACAGTTCGCCGGGATCGGATTCCAGCTCGCCCTCGACCTTGATGTGGGCGGCCAGCATGCGGGTGCGTTCGACCTCGTCGCGGAAGGCCAGCAGCACGTGGCCGGAAGAGGTGTCGGTCAGGCCCATGTTGACGCCGACCTTCAGGCCGAAGGACCAGCGCTCGGGGCTTTCGACCTGGGCGATGACGACCACGCGGCCGCCCTGATACACGGCCAGGTGGCAGGACTGGCGCGCGCGGCTGGCCAGCTCGCGCAGCAGCGGCAGCGCCACGCTGACCAGCGATTTCAGCGGCTGCTGGCGGTGCGCCAGTTCGAACATCTTGAGGGTGAGGGTGTAGCGGTCGTTCTCGTCGACCTGCACGTAGCCTCGGCGCTGCAGCGTCACCGCCATGCGGAAGATCTCGCTGACGCTGCGGTCGATCCGCTGCGCCAGCTCGGCCAGCGTATAGCCGGCGGAGCTGGCGGCCAGCGCCTCCAGGATGTCCAGCCCTTTTTCCAGCGCGGGCGCCGCATAGCGCTGCCCGCCATCCGCCTCGGCGGGCGCGGCGGGGGCGGGATCGGGCAGGGCGGGCGTGCGGGTTTTCTTGGCGGGCATGAGGGCTGGGCGGAACGTGTGGCGCGAGTATAGGCGATCGCTGGCAGCGGCTTGCGCCGCGTCAGCGCGACCAGGCGCGGGTCTTTTGCGACTGCACGCCCAGGCCCTCGATGCCCAGGCGCATGACGTCGCCGGCCTTCAGGTAGCGCGGCGGCTTCTGGCCCAGGCCCACGCCGGGCGGCGTGCCGGTGCTGATGACGTCGCCGGGCAGCAGCGACATGAACTGGCTGATGTAGCTGACCAGCTGCTTGACGCCGAACACCATGGTGCGGGTGCTGCCGTCCTGGAAGCGCTTGCCGTTGACCTCCAGCCACATGCCCAGGTTCTGCGGGTCGGCGATCTCGTCGCGCGTCACCAGCCAGGGGCCGATGGGCGCGAAGCTGTCGCAGCCCTTGCCCTTGTCCCACTGGCCGCCGCGCTCGATCTGGTATTCGCGCTCGGACACGTCGTTGACCACCACGTAGCCGGCCACGTAGTCCAGCGCCTCGCTTTCCTCGACGTAGGACGCCTTCTTGCCGATCACGATGCCCAGCTCGACTTCCCAGTCGGTCTTGATCGAGCCGCGCGGAATGATGACGTCGTCGTCGGGACCGGTGATGGACGAGCTGGGCTTGAGGAACAGCACCGGCTCGGCCGGCACCGGCAGGCCGGACTCGGCGGCGTGGTCGGCGTAGTTCAGGCCCACGCAGACGATCTTGCCGACGCCGGCCACCGGGCAGCCGTGGCGCGGCTGGCCGTCCACGCGCGGCAGCGCGGACGCATCCAGCGCGGCGATGCGGGCCAGCGATTCGGGCGCCAGCGCGGCGCCGCCGATGTCGGCGACCACGCCGGACAGGTCGCGCAGCGCGCCCTGGGCGTCGATGAGGCCGGGTTTTTCCTGGCCGGGCTGGCCGTAGCGAACGAGTTTCATGCGGGCTCCTGATGGGGGATGGGAGGATGGGGGATCACGGAAAAGGATAGGGAAGAAAGCCTGGGGCAGGAAGTCTGGGGCAGGAAATCTGGGGATGAATCTGGGGCAGAAACGCGGCGGCGTCAGTTGGACCAGCCGCCGTCGATGACCTGGATGGTGCCGGTGGTGAAGGCGGATTCGTCGCTGGACAGGTAGACCGCCAGCGCCGCGACTTCCTCGGCGCGGCCGACGCGGCCGATGGGCTGGCGGGCCACGAAGGCGGCGCGCACGGTCGCGTCGTCGGTGCCGGCCTGGCGCGCCTGCGTGGCGATGCGGTCGCGCAGCGAGGGGGATTCGATGGTGCCGGGGCAGATGGCGTTGCAGCGGATGCCGCGCGCCACGAAGTCGGCGGCCACCGCCTTGGTCAGGCCGATCACGGCGGCCTTGGACGCGCCATAGGCGTAGCGGTTGGGCACGCCCTTGACGCTGGAAGCGGCCGAGGACATGTTGATGATGGAACCGCCGCCGCGTTCGAGCATGGCCGGCAGGAAGGCGCGGATCGTGCGGTGCATGGACTTGGCGTTCAGGTCCATGGCGAAGTCCCAATCCGATTCCGGGCATTCGAGGATGTTGCCCGCGTGGACGTGGCCGGCGCAGTTGAACAGCGCGTCCAGCGCGCCGATCTCCTGGGCGCAGGCTTGCACCGCCTGCGTATCCAGCACGTTCAGCGCGCGCGTGCGCAGCTTGGCCAGGCCCTCGGCCTGCGCCTGCCGCGCCAGCTGGGCGAGCGCGTCCTGGTTGATGTCGGTGGCCCAGACCTCGGCGCCTTCGCGCGCCATGGCCAGGGCGCTGGCCAGGCCGATGCCGTTGCCGGCGGCGGTCACCAGCGCCCGTTTGTTCTGCAAACGTTGCGTCATGCTGTCTCTGCTCCTGTTGAGGCGGCTTGCGGGCCTTGCCTGTTGCTTGATTGAAAAATGAATTTCATCAATAAAACAAATATACGGGAAAAATGGCAGGTCATGAGGAATGAAGATTGATATGTGTGCCAGTGTTTACCCGTATTTTTGGCAGTTTCTATCGGAAATGGTGATTTCCCTGGTTGACCTCAAGTTTGAAAATTGATTTCATACACAAAACGAAATCACATAAAACCACCGAGAGACAAGCCATGATCGATCCGCGTCTGCTGCTGATCTCCCTCGAAGACAACTGTTTGATCGTGTGCAGTCCGCTGGCGGCGGGCGCTGAAGTAGCGCTGGAGCAGGGGGCGGCCACGGTTCGCGCGCCGCTGGGCCTGGGCCACAAGCTGGCGCGCCATGCGATGCCCAAGGGCGAGAAGATCCTGAAGTACGGCGCCGTCATCGGCAGCCTGACCCAGCCCGTCGCGGCCGGGGACCACATTCATACGCACAACCTCGACAGCGACTACACGCCGACCTACACGCTGGAAGAGGGCCATACGTTCAACGATAGGTAGACCTCTCCCAAGGGGGCATGCCTGCGGCCCGACAAAGGCGGCTCCGTGGGGTGGCCCCCCCGAAGCCCTGCGCGCTTTCCCCCAGGGGAACGCCGACCGCCCGGCAAAGCCGGCTCCGTGGCATCCCGATGGGAGGGCACCTGTTGTGTTGTGTGAAATGCGTCAGCCATTTTGGAGAACTGAGATGCACGGCATGAAAACCACCGCCCCGGCCTTGAGTGGCTATCCGCGCGCCGACGGCCGCAAGGGCATACGCAACGTCATCGTGGTGGCCTATCTGGTCGAGTGCGCGCATCACGTGGCGCGCGAGATCACGCTGGACTTCCGCCATCTGGAAGGCGACGTGCAGGTGCATCTGGTCGGCTTTCCGGGCTGTTTTCCGAACAGCTATGCCGAGCGCATGATGACGGCCATCGCCACCCATCCCAACGTGGGCGCGGCGCTGCTGGTGTCGCTGGGTTGCGAGAGCATGAACAAGCGCAAGCTGGAGCAGGCCATCGCCGACTCCGGGCGGCCGGTGGCCACGCTGACCATCCAGCAGCGCGGAGGCACGCGCAGCACGATCGCCGAGGGCGTGGCCTGGGTGCGCGAGACGGCGGCCGCGCTGGCGCGCCAGACGCGCGTGCCGATGGCGCTGAGCGAACTGGTGGTGGGCACCATCTGCGGCGGCTCGGACGGCACCAGCGGCATCAGCGCCAACCCGGCCGTGGGCCGCGCCTTCGACATGCTGATCGAGGACGACGCCACCTGTATCTTCGAGGAAACCGGCGAGCTGGTGGGCTGCGAGTTCCACATGAAGCGCCGCGCCGCCACGCCCGAGCTGGGCGAGGAGATCGTGGCCTGCGTCAACAAGGCCGCGCGCTACTACAGCATCATGGGGCATGGCAGCTTCGCGCCCGGCAACGCCGACGGCGGCCTGTCGACCATCGAGGAAAAATCGCTGGGCGCCTATGCCAAGAGCGGCGCCTCGCCCATAGCCGGCATCATCAAGCCGGGCGACGTGCCGCCCTTCGGCGGCCTGTACCTGCTGGACGTGGTGCCCGACGGCGAACCGCGCTTCGGCTTTCCCAACATCAGCGACAACGCCGAGATCGTCGAGCTGATCGCCTGCGGCTCGCATGTGATCCTGTTCACCACCGGGCGTGGCTCGGTGGTGGGCTCGGCCGTGTCGCCGGTCATCAAGGTCTGCGCCAACCCGGACACCTACCGCAAGCTGGGCGAGGACATGGACGTGGACGCCGGCCGCATCATCGAGGGGCGCGGCACGCTGCAGGAAGTCGCCGAGGAGATCTACGGCCAGGTCCGCGACGTGGCGCTGGGCGCGCCCAGCAAGTCCGAAGGGCTGGGACACCGCGAGTTCATCCTGACCTACAAGTCCTTCGAGCCGATCGGCCCGGCCTGCATGCCGGCCGCGCGCGCGGCCTGAGCGGGCCTCGTGCCGCGATCCGGGGAGGGACCGTGAATTATCAGTTCGATTTCGCGGCGGTGCTGGAGCAATGGCCGCTGCTGCTGGACGGCGCGTGGGTCACCATCAAGCTGTCATTCTGCGCCACGGTGCTGGGCTTCGTGCTGGGCACGCTGTGCGCGCTGGCGCGCCTGAGCCGGCGGGCCTGGCTGCGCCGGCTGGCGGGCGCCTATGTCGAGGCGATCCGCAACACGCCGCTGCTGGTGCAGAGCTATTTCCTGATCTTCGGCCTGTCCAGCGCCGGGGTGACGCTGCCCATCATGGCGGGCGCGGTGCTGGCGCTGGTGATCAATATCGGCGCCTATACCTGCGAAATCATGCGCGCCGGCATCGAGTCCATCCACAAGGGCCAGCTGGAGGCCGGCGAATGCCTGGCGCTGTCGCCGCGCCAGGTGTTCTGGCACGTGGTGCTGCGGCCGGCGGTGGAACGCGTGTACCCGTCGCTGACCAGCCAGTTCGTGCTGCTGATGCTGGCCTCCAGCATCATGTCGGCGGTGGGCGCCGAGGAATTGCTGGCCGTGGCCAACCGCATCCAGTCGGACACCTACCGCAACTTCGAGGTCTTCGTGGTGCTGTGGGGCCTGTACCTGGCCCTGTCCCTGCTGATGCGCGCCGGCTTCTGGCTGCTGGCCCGCTTCATCTTCCCGCGCCGGCGCAAGCTCGGCACGCCGCTGTAGGAGGCGCGCCATGAACTTCATCCCCGCGGAACACGCCTGGTATCTGCTGGCCGGCGCCTGGGGCACGATCAAGCTGTCGTTCTGGACCTTCCTGGGCGGCGGCGCGGTCGGGCTGCTGCTGGCGCTGGCGCGGGTGGCGCCGCGCCGCGCGCCGCGCCTGCTGGCGGCGGGCTACATCCAGCTGATCCAGGGCACGCCGCTGCTGGTGCTGATGGGCCTGTGCTTCTTCGGGCCCAGCCTGTTCGGCCTGGGCGAGCTGTCGGCGCTGGCGGCCGCGGCGCTGGCCATGACGATCTATTCCAGCGCCTTCCTGGGCGAGATCTGGCGCGGCTGCATCCAGGCCGTGCCCAGGAACCAGTGGGAGGCGGCCGAATGCCTGGGGCTGTCGCGCCTGCAGCGCATGGGCAAGGTGATCCTGCCGCAGGCGCTGCGCATCGCCACCCCGCCCACGGTGGGCTTCCTGGTGCAGATCATCAAGAACACCTCGATCGCTTCGCTGGTGATCGGCTATTCCGAGCTGGCCTACAACGCCAAGATCCTCAACAACTCGACCTTGCAGCCCTTCATCTACTTTGGCTGCGCCGCGATCCTGTATTTCGCCATGTGCTACCCGCTGTCGCGCTGGAGCCGCTACCTGGAGAGGAAACTCAATGCATCCCGTGGTTGAACTCAAGCAGGTCCACAAGCGCTTCGGCAGCACCCATGTGCTGCGCGGCATCAGTTTTTCCGTGGACGCGGGCGAGGTGGTGGCCCTGATCGGCAAGAGCGGCTCGGGCAAGAGCACGGCGCTGCGCTGCATGGACAGGCTGGAAACCGCCGACGAAGGCGCGATCCACGTCTGCGGCCACGCGCTGCACGACGCCGCCGGCCTGGACCTGCGCGCGCTGCGGCGCGACGTGGGCATCGTGTTCCAGAGCTACAACCTGTTCCCGCACATGACCGTGCTGCAGAACGTGACGCTGGCGCCGCGCTCGGTCAAGGGCATCAAGGCCGAGGCCGCGCGCGAACTGGCGATGGAGGCGCTGGAGCACGTCGGCCTGGCCGACAAGGCCGAGCATTATCCCGAACAGCTGTCCGGCGGCCAGCAACAGCGCGTGGCCATCGCCCGCTCGCTGGCGATGCGGCCCAAGGTCATGCTGTTCGACGAAGTGACCTCGGCGCTGGACCCGGAGCTGACCGGCGAGGTGCTGAAGGTGATAGGCCGGCTGGCCGCCGAGGGCATGACCATGATCCTGGTCACGCACGAGATGGCTTTCGCGCGGGAAGTGGCCGACAAGGTCATCTTCATGCATCAGGGGCAGGTCTGGGAAGAGGGCGCGCCGGCCATGCTGGCCGCGCCCGCCACGCCGGAGCTGCGCCAGTTCCTGGGCAGCGGGCTGTAGCGCGCCCGCGCGCCGGCAGGACGGAATCAGCAGGACGGGCGCGGCGCTTGCCGGACCGCGCCCGGCAGCACAGGCAAGCGCATGCGCCGCATGCCCATATCGCGGCATGCCCAGATATATAAACAGGAGACCACCATGCAACACCGCCACACCCGCAAGTCCGCCGTCCGCCTGGCCGGCGCCGCGCTCGCCGCCGTGCTGTCCCTGGGCCTGGCCGGCGCCGCCAGCGCCGACCAGTTGCAGGACATCCTGGCCGCCAAGAAGCTGCGCGTGGCCATCGACCTGGGCGTGCCGCCCTACGGCATGAAGGACGCCGCGCTCAAGTCCACCGGCTCGGACGTCGAGACCGCGCGCCTGCTGGCGCAGGACCTGGGCGTGGAGCTGGAGATCGTGCCGACCACCGGCGCCAACCGCGTGCCCTTCCTGCAGACGAACAAGGCCGACATCGTGATCTCCAGCATGTCGATCACGCCGGAACGCCAGAAGGTGGTGGACTTCTCGGTTCCCTATGCCGCCATCCTGGCCGTGGTGGCCGCGCCCAAGTCCATGACGCTGGCCAGCGCCGCCGACCTGTCCAACAAGAAGGTGATCGCCACGCGCGGCACCACCAACGACGCCGAGCTGACCAAGATCGCGCCGAAGGACGCGCAGATCATCCGCTTCGATGACGACGCCACCTCGATCACCGCCGTGGTCAGCGGCCAGGCCGACATCTTCGCCACCGCGCCGGCCCTGCTGCGCACCATCAACGAAAAAGCGCCGGCCAAGCAGATGGAGTCCAAGTTCGTCATGCGGCTGAACATGCTGGGCATCGGCCTGCGCAAGAACGAGCCGGCCCTGAAGGCCAAGCTGGACGGCTGGGTGCGCGACAACCTGCAGAACGGCAAGCTCAACGCCGTCTACAAGGAATTCCACGGCGTGAACCTGCCGCCCGAGGTGCAGGGAGCCAGCCGCTGAGCGGCCGGAGGCGACCATGGCACGCATCGCATCCGTGGAGATCTTCCTGGTCGACCTGTTGCCCAAGGTCGTGCGCACCGACGCGGTGCAGAGCTTCGAGCGGCAGGAAACGCCCATCGTGCGCATCACCGACAGCGATGGCGCGGTCGGGGTGGGCTACAGCTACACCATCGGCACCGGCGGTTCGGCCGTGGCGCGCCTGCTGGACGAGCACCTGGCGCCGATGCTGCCGGGCCGCGAGGCCGGCGACGTGGAGGGGCTGTGGCGCGAGCTGATGTATCGGGTGCACGCCACCACGGTGGGCGCGCTGACCTCGATCGCGCTGGCCGCCATCGACACGGCGCTGTGGGACCTGCGCGCGCGCCGCGCCGGCCTGCCGCTGCACCGGCTGGCCGGCGGCGCCAAGGACCGCATCCCGCTCTACACCACCGAGGGCGGCTGGCTGCACCTGCCCGCCGAGGCGTTGGTCGAGGGCGCGGTGCAGGCCCGCGCGGACGGTTTTCATGGCGTCAAGCTCAAGGTCGGGCGGCCCCACGTGGCCGAGGACGTGGCGCGCATCGCCGCCGTGCGCGAGGCCGTGGGCGACGACTGGGACATCATGGTGGACGCCAACCAGGGCTTTTCGGTGCCCGAGGCGATCCGCCGCGCGCGCGCCTTCGAGCCGCTGGACATCGCCTGGCTGGAAGAGCCGATCCATGCCGACGACGTGCACGCGCACCGGCGGCTGTCGGCCTCGACCACGGTGCCGATCGCCGTGGGCGAGTCGCTGTACAGCCTGTCGCAGTTCAAGGACTACCTGCAGAGCGACGCCTGTTCGGTGGTGCAGGTGGACGTGGGCCGCATCGGCGGCATCACGCCGTGGCTGAAGGTGGCGCACATGGCCGAGGCCTACAACGTGCCGGTCTGCCCGCACTTCCTGATGGAGATCCACGTGGCGCTGTGCTGCGCGGTGCCCAACAGCCGCTGGCTGGAATACATCCCGCAGCTGGACCTGATCACGCAGTCGGGCATGCGCATCGAGGACGGCCACGGCGTGCCGTCGCAGGCGCCGGGCCTGGGCCTGGATTGGGATTGGGCGGGGATCGAGCGCTTGGCGCGGCACCGCAGCCGCCACGGCTGATTGCGCGGGCCGGCCCGCCTGGAGCTGGACCGAGGGCCGGGCCTGGGCGGCCCGGCATCCGACAGCCGGAACCCTTAACGGATCAGGCTCAGGAACTCGGCGCGGGTGGACGGGTTGTCGTGGAATTCGCCCAGCATCACGGACGTGACCATGGACGAGTTCTGCTTTTCCACGCCGCGCATCATCATGCACATGTGCTGGGCTTCCAGCACCACGGCCACGCCGGCGGCGTTGGTCACCTGCTGCACGGCCTCGGCGATCTGGCGGCTGAGGTTTTCCTGGATCTGCAGGCGGCGCGCGTACATCTCGACGATGCGGGCGACCTTGGACAGGCCCAGCACCTTGCCATTGGGCAGGTAGGCGACGTGCGCCTTGCCGATGAAGGGCAGCATGTGGTGTTCACAGAGCGAATACAGCTCGATGTTCTTGACCAGCACGATCTCGCGCGTGTCGGACGTGAACAGCGCGCCGTTGACGATCTCGTCCAGGTTCTGCTCGTAGCCCCGGCACAGGTGGCGCATGGCCTTGGCGGCGCGCGCCGGCGTGTCGGCCAGCCCCTCGCGCGAGGGGTCTTCCCCCAATTCTTGGAGGATGGCGGTGTAGTGCTTTTCCATGGACATGGGAACTCCTGGCAATGCTGTGCTGGCCTGGCGGCCGAATCGGGTCGTCTGCCCGCAAGTCTACCGCAGCGCGGACGGGCGCCCGTGCCGATTGTTCTCAAAGCACGCGGTTCTCGACCGCGTACTTGATCAGCTCGGCCTGGCCGTCGATGCCGAGCTTGCGCTTGATGTTGAGCCGGTGGGTTTCCACGGTGCGCACCGACAGGTTCAGCGCCTGCGCGATCTGCTTGTTGGCATGGCCCTCGGCGATGTGGCGCAGCACGTCGCGCTCGCGCTGCGTCAAGAGGGTGGCGGGCGCGCTGGCCTGCGACAGCCGCACGGCGACGGCGGCGCTGAAATAGCTGCGGCCGGCCATGACGGCGTCGATGGCGGTGATGATTTCCTGCGCCGGCTCGTCCTTGAGCAGATAGCCGCGCGCGCCGGCGCGCACCGCCTGCAGCATGTATTCCGGGTTGTCGTGCATGGACAGCACCAGCACCGCGATCTGCGGATAGCGCTCGTGCAGCTGCGCGGCCAGTTCCAGTCCGCCCACGCCGGGCATGTTCAGGTCCATCAGCGCCAGATGCGGCAGGGCGCCGCCGTCCGGATCCTCGGCCAGGCAGCCGCGCAGGAAGGCGAGCGCGGCGGCGGCGTTGCCGGCCTCGCCGATCACGGCCAGGCCGGGCACGGTCTCCAGGCGCAGGCGCAGCCCGTCCCGTACCAGGGGGTGGTCGTCGATCAGCAGCAGGCGGGTGGTTTCGTTATGGCGGGTCATGCGTCGTGGGTCGGAGAGGGGGCGCCGGCCGCCGGCAGCGGCAGCCAGGCTTTCAACAGGGTGCCCTGGACGCCGGAATGCAGCACCAGGGTGCCGGACAGGGCCGCCATGCGCTCGCGCATGTTGCGCAGGCCGATGCCTCGGCGCGGATCCTGCTGCACTTCGGCGTGGTCGAAGCCGTGGCCGTCGTCGGCGATGCTCAGGGTCAGGTCGCGCGCGCCGTAGGTCAGCACCATCTCGGCGCGGGTGGCGCCGGCGTGGCGCAGCACATTGGTCAGCGCTTCCTGGGTGACGCGGAACAGCGCGGTGGCGTAGGCGTCGGGCAGCTTCACCGGGTGGCCGTCGGTGTGCAGCCGCACCGCCAGCGGCGTCACGCCGTGCTGGCTGGGTTGCGAGAATTCGCGGCCCAGGTGTTCCAGCGCGGCGGGCAGGCCCAGGTCGTCGAGCAGGGTGGGGCGCAGATTGTGCGAGATGCGGCGCACCTCGCCCACGGCATTGTTCAGCCGGTCCAGCGCGCCGCCCAGCGGGGCATCGATATGGGCCAGCGCGCGCGGCTCGGCGCCCAGCGCCTGGCGCAGCCGCTCGCGTGCCGCCTCCAGCGACAGCTTGATCGACACCAGCACCTGGCTGATGCCGTCGTGCAGCTCGCGCGACAGGCGCGCGCGCTCGTCTTCCTGGGTCCGCACCAGCTGCCGCGCCATCAGGCGCAGCTTGGCGTCGGACTGGCGGTGGTCGCTGATGTTCAGCGCCAGCCCGCAGGCGGCCACGCCCAGGATGCAGACGGCGGCGATGCCGGCCACCCAGGCGAACATGTCGCGGATGTTGGCCTGCGCCGCCGCGTCGATGCGCTGCAGGGCCTGGTTGACGTCGTCCAGGTAGATGCCGGTACCGAGCATCCAGCCCCAGCGTTCCAGCACCACCACATAGCCGAGCTTTTCCTCGTTCTGATGGGTGGACGGCCGTTCCCATAGATAGTGCACGGCTTCGCCGTGCTGGCCGCCGCGCCGGGCCGCGGCCAGCAGGTTCTGGATCACGGGCTGGCCCTGGGTGTCGCGCAGGTCCCAGAGTTCCTGGCCCACCAGTTCCGGTTGGCGCGGGTGCATCAGGTTCCTGCCCTGCAGGTCGTAGACGAAGAAATAGCCGTCGCGGCCGAATTCCATCTGCGCCAGCAGGTCCAGCGCGCGCTGGCGCGTGGCCGGGTCGTCGCCGGCCTCCTGCAGCGGCGCGACCGCGCTGTAGGCCAGGCTGACGTAATGGCGCAGCTCGCTTTCCTTGCTGCCGAGCCAGGCGGTTTCCACCACCTGCTTTTCCATCTGCGCCAGCTTGAGCCCCTGCAGGTAGACGGCGACCGTGATGGCGGCCATCGCCGCCAGCAGGGGGACGGCGGCCAGCAGCAGGATCTTCAGGCGCAGTTTCATGGGAACGGTAACAGGGCGGAGCGTGGAATGTTGCGTTGCGTCATTCCCGGGCCGGGCGACGATTGCAGGGTTTAGGTCGGAAATTGCAGGGATTACCGCATTTTATGCTGCGGCGCATTGCGTAGTACTACGTAGCGGCATTGCGTAGTTCCGCGCTTGTTGGCGCCTGGGCAAACCGAAATACTAACGCCCGCGCCGACATTGGCGCCGGGCGGACGCGTGCGTAAGCCCACCCACCACAACGAGTCTGCCTTCCGCGAGACGAAAAAAGCGTTTCACGCCAAAAGCATGGCGGGAGGCTAGAGGAGCACTTATGCAAACCAGCAGCAAGGGACTGGGTGAACACCTGGTCTGGCTGGCTGTCGCGGTACTGGGCGCGTTCGCGCTGGGCACCGTGGCGTTGGCCAGAGGGGAAACCATCAATGCGCTATGGGTGGTGATCGCCGCCGTATGCGTCTATCTGATCGCGTACCGTTACTACAGCCGCTTCATCGCCAAGAAGGTCTTCCAGCTGGATCCGACGCGCATGACGCCGGCCTGGAAGCACAATGACGGCCTGGACTACGTGCCCACCAACAAGCACGTGCTGTTCGGCCACCACTTCGCCGCCATCGCCGGCGCCGGCCCGCTGGTCGGTCCCGTGCTGGCCGCGCAGATGGGCTACCTGCCCGGCATGCTGTGGATCCTGGCCGGCGTGGTGTTCGCCGGCGCCGTGCAGGACTTCACCATCCTGTTCATCTCGACGCGCCGCGACGGCCGCTCGCTGGGTGATCTGGTCAAGTCCGAGCTGGGCAAGGTCCCGGGCGTGATCGCGCTGTTCGGCGCCTTCATGATCATGGTCATCATCCTGGCCGTGCTGGCGCTGATCGTGGTGAAGGCGCTGACGCATTCGCCGTGGGGCACCTTCACGGTGGCCGCTACCATTCCCATCGCGCTCTTCATGGGCGTGTACCTGCGCTACATCCGTCCGGGCAAGATCGGCGAAGTGTCCATCATCGGCTTCGTCGGCCTGATGGCCGCCATCGTGTTCGGCCAGGACGTGGCCGCGCATCCCGTGCTGGGCCCGCTGTTCGACTTCGACGGCAAGGGCCTGACCTGGATCCTGATCGTCTACGGTTTCATCGCCTCGGTACTGCCCGTGTGGCTGCTGCTGGCCCCGCGCGACTACCTGTCGACCTTCCTGAAGATCGGCACCATCGTCGGCCTGGCCATCGGCATCGTCGTGGTCGCGCCCGAGCTGAAGATGCCCGCGCTGACCCAGTTCGTCGACGGCTCCGGCCCGGTCTGGTCGGGCAACCTGTTCCCGTTCCTCTTCATCACCATCGCCTGCGGCGCGGTGTCGGGCTTCCACGCGCTGATCTCCTCGGGCACCACGCCCAAGCTGATCGAGAACGAAACCCAGGCCCGCTACATCGGCTACGGCGGCATGCTGATGGAATCCTTCGTCGCCATCATGGCGCTGGTGGCCGCCTGCGTGATCGAGCCGGGCATCTACTACGCCATGAACAGCCCGGCCGCCGTCATCGGCACCACGCCGGACCAGGTCGCCCAGGTGGTGTCCAGCTGGGGCTTCGTGATCACGCCGGCCGACCTGGTGCAGACCGCCAAGGACGTGGGCGAGAGCACCATCATCTCGCGCGCCGGCGGCGCGCCGACGCTGGCCGTGGGCATGGCGCACATCCTGCACCAGGCCATCGGCGGCCCGTCCATGATGGCGTTCTGGTATCACTTCGCCATCCTGTTCGAAGCGCTGTTCATCCTGACCGCCGTCGACGCGGGCACCCGCGCCGGCCGCTTCATGCTGCAGGACCTGCTGGGCACCTTCGCGCCGTCGCTCAAGCGCACCGAGTCGCTGCCGGCCAACCTGATCGCCACCGGCCTGTGCGTGGCGGCCTGGGGCTACTTCCTGTACCAGGGCGTGGTCGATCCGCTGGGCGGCATCAACACGCTGTGGCCGCTGTTCGGCATCGCCAACCAGATGCTGGCCGCGATCGCGCTGACGCTGGGCGCCGTGGTGCTGTTCAAGATGAAGCGCGAGCGCTACGCCTGGGTCGCCGTGCTGCCGACGCTGTGGCTGCTGGCTTGCACCCTGACCGCCGGCTGGCAGAAGATCTTCGCCGCCGACCCCAAGGTCAGCTTCCTGGCGCACGCCGCCAAGTACAACGCCGCCATCGCCGAAGGCAAGGTGCTGGCCCCGGCCAAGTCGCTGGAGCAGATGTCGCGCGTGGTGCTGAACGACTACATCAACGCCGGTCTGTGCGCGATCTTCATGTTCGTGGTGATCAGCACGGTGACCTTCGGCATCCGGGCCGCGCTGCGCGCCCGCGCCGAGAACCGCCCGACCTCGCGCGAAACGCCGTACGAACCGCTGCCCAGCGCCGCGGCGGCCGGCGCGGACTGAACCTGACGGAGGCCGCATGCTGTTTTCCAACATGACTTCCGCCGCCGGCGCCGCCGGCCGTTACCTGGGGCAGACGCTCCGGCTGATGGTGGGCGTGCCGGATTACGAAACCTATGTGGAGCACATGCGCGCCACCCATCCGGATCAGGAGCCGATGAGCTACGAGGCGTTCTTCCGCGAACGGCAGGACGCCCGCTACGGCGGCAAGAAGCGGATCGGCTGCTGCTGATTCCTTCGGGATTCCCCCCTGGGCGGCCTTCGGGCCGCCTTTTTTTATGCGCGCTATCCATGCAGCCTGCGTGGATCGTGGTCGAGTCCGCGCCGGACCCAAAGGAATGCCGGCGCGTATAGGAGTGGGTAATTCTGTCCGCGATTGATGTTCACGCATGCCCTCTGTATCTGGCTAGGATTCGAGCATGCGCCGAATTTCTAGGGTTGACCGGGTGTCTTGTTTCAGTTATTTCGTGAAGGGGCACGTGCCGCCGCGGCAGGTTCCAGCGCCGCAGCCCCCAGACCCACCACCACCACGATAGGAGGCGAGCATGAGCGAAACCACCATCAAGACCAAGGATCAAGTGCTTGGAGAGATCCGATACGCGCAGCGCCTGGCGCAGCGCACGGCGAGGCTGTATCGACGCATCCAGGCGTTCTCGACCTTTCTGGCGATACTTGGCGGCGCGGGCGTCATGTCGGCGATGAGCACTCGGTTTCCTGTCTGGGTGTCGATCTCGGGGGCCGTGCTCGCCGCCGTGTTCGGCGCGATGGTCATCGTCGTTCGTCCGGCCGACAAGGCGGCGCCGAATGAGCTGGACATCAGGAAGTACGACGAACTCCTGGCCAGGGCGCAGGGATTGAGCGCAGAGCAGATCCTGCCGCTGCTGGCCGAGGCCCGGAAGACGGATGCCGCTGAAATCGAGTCGCTGCGGACCATCGCCTACAACGATGTCATGAGCGAGATGAACCGCGACGATCAGAAGATCCGGCCCAATGCCTATCAGGCGATGCTGGCCGCCATCGCCTGACCGGCGCGGGCGCGCCCGAGCGGAAGTCACCGTGCGCGCGGCGGCGCGCGCACGGCATCCTGCGCTTCAATACGCCAGGCGTGCCTGCACGTACACCATGCGCGGCGCCCCGGCCATGCGGCCGGCGTTGCCGTCCACGTTGCGGGTGTAGTAGCCCCTGTCCAGCAGGTTGTTCACGCCGAGCGTGAACTCGTTGCCCTTCCAGTTGGGGTTGCGCCACACGACCTGGGCGTTCCAGATCTGCATGCCCGGAATGCGCCCGACGCGCGCGTCGGGCGTTTCCTCGCCGGTGTTGGCCGCGTCCGAGAACTGTCCGCTTTGCATCGTGGTGGACAGGTTCCAGGTCCAGTCGCGGGTCTGATAGCGCGTGCCCAGCGTGCCGGTGTTGCGCGCGTAGAAGGGCACGTCCAGCCCCGAGAATTCACCGGATTTCTGCTTGGCCCGGGTATATGTGTAATTGGCGTAGACGCTCAGGCCCGCCAGCGGGCCGGCGCGGTCGAAGGCGTATTCCAGCGCGGCCTCCAGGCCGATGTGGTCGGTCGCGCCCAGGTTGCGGAAGGTGGCGGGCGCTACGCCCGGCACTTGCAGGATCTGGTTGTCGAACTTGATCTTGAAAGTGGTCAGTTCCGCCTTGACCTGGTCATTGTTCAGGCGGGCGCCGGCCTCCAGCGTCCTGGCGACTTCGGGCTTGAGCGGATTGGCGTCGGACTGCGAGTTCAGCTGCGTGTTCTGCACCGGGCCGAACGAGGTGCCGTAGTTCGAGAACAGCGTCAGCGCGGGCGTCAGCAGATAGGCCACGTTCAGGGACGGCAGCGCCTTGGTGTTGCGGCTGTCGTACCGGCTGTCCGCGCCGCGCAGCTCTCGCTGCGAGGTGATGCGCTCGTAGCGCAGGCCCGGCGTGATGCGCCAGTCGCCGGCGCTGATGCGGTCGTCGATGTAGACGGCGTGGGCGTCGGTCGCGTTGTCGTAGGTCACCGTCGGCGTCCTGCGGCCGCTGGACAGGATCTCGTTGTAGGCGCGGTCGTCGCCGCGTTCGCGCAGAAAGCGGTAGCCGACCGTCACGTCATGCGTCGTGGGACCGAATTCCAGGCGCTGCGTGTAGCGCGGCTCGATGCCCAGCGTCTGGTAGCTGCGCGGCTGGCGGGTGATCTGTGTGCGAGCATCGTTGATGAGCGTGCTGGCGCGGCGGCTTTCGTTGTAATAGACGCGCACTTCCACTTCGCTGGTGTCGGACAGCGTGTTCAGGTAGCCAACGTCCACGGCCTTGCGGTCGCCGTTCCAGTAGTCCGTCGGGCGGGTGTTCTGGAAGCGGTCCTGCCGGTATTGGGCCACCGTCAGGCCGCCGGGCGTGCGGGACTTGACGTCGTAGTACGACAGCTTGCCGTAGACCTCGGCGCCGTCGCCCAGCTGCTGGCGGAATTTGAGGGCGACGTCATTGACCCTGTCGCGGCTGCCTTCGCGCCAGTTGGTGCCGCTCAGGCCCGAGTACAGCAGGGCCATGCCGAAGCCGTTGTCCAGACTGCTGCCGATGAAGGCGCTGTACTGGGTGTTGTCGCCGCCGCCGCGCGTGTAGATGTTCTGGCGCACAGTGGCGTCGGCCGTCAGGCCGGGCGCGGTCGGAATCGGCCGGGTGTTGAAATTGATGATGCCGCCGACGTTCTGCGGCCCGTAGCGCACGGCGCCGCCGCCGCGCACGACATCGATCGACTCGATGTTCGCCAGGCTGACCGGCGCGAACGAAAGCTGGGGCTGGCCGTAGGGAGCGACCGCCATGGGAATGCCGTCCAGCAGTACGGTCGAGCGGGGCGTGTAGCGGCCGGTCAGGCCGCGCACTCCGATGTTCAGCGAGATCGCGCTGCCGGCGGTGCCGGAGTTGTCGGTCGATTGCACGCCGGGTATGCGCCGCATCACGTCGCCGATATTGGTCGCGCCGGTATCGGCGATGTCCTGGCGCTCCACGACGGTGCGCGCGCCGGCGTAGCTCTGCACGCTGTTTTGCAGGCCCGAGCCGAGCCAGTCTCCGGTGACCTGGATGGATTCCAGCGTGTCCGGCGATGGCTTCGCCTGATCCTGCGCCGAGGCCGTGGCGGCCAGCGTCAGGCTGAGTCCGGCGATGCCCGCGAGGGCGAGCCAGGCCGGTTCCGGCCGTTGTTTCCCGTGCCGCATGCGCGCCTTGCGCGCGGGTTGCGGCTGTTCCCAAGCTGCCTGTGGACGTACTTTCAAGATTTCCCCATGAATTGAAATAATATTCCTATTACAAATAGGAACCATTCGCAATTTATAGGAAAAGCGAGGTCGGAAACAAGGGAAATCTTGCGGTCGGATTCCGCCAGTCTCATCCGAGCAACATCCCGCCGGCGCGGGATGGGGGGCGCCCCGGCCGGCGAGTGCCGGGGCAGCGGCTTACTCCCCGGCGTCGTCCAGGAAATCCGCCGGCGGCACGAAATACAGCGAGCCGGTCACGGCGCGGCTGACGTCCAGCAGACGGTCGTAGTTGCCCGGCGGGTTGCCCAGGAACATGTTGTCGAGCATGCGCTCGATGCGCATGGGCGAGCGCGCGTAGCCGATGAAGTAGGTGCCGAACTCGCCCTTGCCGGCGTCGCCGAAAGGCATGTTGTCGCGCAGGATGGGCTGTTCCTCGCCACCCTTCTCGATCACGGTCAGCACGTTGTGTGCGTAACTGGGCTTGGCCGCGTCGTCCAGCTCGACGTTGGACAGCTTCTTGCGGCCGATGATCTTCTCCTGCTGCTCGACCGGGATCTCGTCCCACTTCTTCATGTCGTGCAGGTATTTCTGCACGATGACGTAGCTGCCGCCCTTGAACGCCTCGTCCTCGTCGCCGATCAGCGTGGCGTCGCGGGCGGCCTGGGCCACCGGGTTTTCCGTGCCGTCGACGAAGCCGAGCAGGTCGCGGTCGTCGAAATACTTGAAGCCCTGGGCCGTGTCGGCCACCGTCACCGCGCCGTCCAGCCGCGCCATGATCAGCGTGGACAGCTCGAAACAGAGGTCCATGCGCTCGGCGCGCAGGTGGAACAGCAGGTCGCCGGGCGTGGCGGGGGCGTGGTGCACGCCCTTGATCTCGCGGAACGGATGCAGTTCCTTCGGGCGCGGTGCGCCGAACAGACGGTCCCAGGCCTGCGAGCCGACGCCCATGACACAGGACAGCGTGTCGTCGGCGGCGCGCACGCCCACGCTGCGGGTCAGGCCGGCGATATCGGCGCACAGGCCGCGCGCGGCGGCCTCGGCGTCCGGGCCGGGGTTGAGGGTGGCCACCAGGAAGATGGCGGAACGGGTCAGTCGGGCGTCGACGGCTTGGGGCGTGGTGGCGGTCACTCTGTCTTCCTTGATAGTGATGGGCGCGGCGATGTCACGGAGCCGCGCGCAACGGCAGCATAGCCGAGTCGGACGAAAAAAAGCCCCGCTGGACGGCGGGGCCTGGAGGCTGGGCGCTTCAGGCGCTGGCGCGGGCTTCGGTGCCGCCTTGAACGCGCGCGGCGCGGCGCGCGTTCAGGCGCCAGTGCAGTCCCAGCGCGGCGACCGCGACGGCGCCGCTGGCGGACAGGGCCAGCGTGCCGAAGCCGGCGTGGGTGTACAGCGTGCCGGCGACGGCGGTGCCCAGGCTGGCGCCCAGGTAGGTGACGCAGGTGTTCAGGCCCAGCACCGCGCCGCGTTCCTCGGGGCGGGCGCGCGACAGCAGCAGCACCAGCAGGTTCAGGCACAGCTGCGAGGCCGCGCCCCAGACGGCGGCGACCATCAGCACGGCCGGCAGCGCTTGCGCGGCGGGCAGCAGCGCCAGGTAGACCAGCGCGGCGGCGCTCAGCGCCAGCGGCAGCGCGCGGCGCGGGCCCAGGCGCTCGATCAGCCGCGCGCCCAGCAGGCCCGACAGCATGAAGCCGGCGCCGTAGGCGAAGGCGATGAAACCCACCTGTCCGGCCGACAGCGCCAGCAGGCGGCGCACGTGGTCGGCCAGGAAGGCGTAGACGCCGTAGAAGGCGGACGAGAACGCCAGACAGCCCAGCAGCAGCGCCGGCACGTCGCGGTATGACAGCGGCGCCAACAGGCGCGACAGGCGCAGCGGCGCGGGGTGGGCGGCGCGGCGTTCGGGCAGGCGGCGCAGGCCCAGCAGGGCGATGGCGGCGCACAACGCCAGCACGCCATAGGTGGCGCGCCAGCCGATGGCGTCGGCAATCAGCGCCGACAGCGGCACGCCGGCCACCAGTGAGACCGACCAGCCGGCGATGACGCGGCCCAGCGTGCGCGCCTCCTGGCCAGGCTGCGCGATCAGCGAGGCCGAGCCGTAGGCGGCGGGCAGGATGACGCCGGCGGCCGTGCCGGCCACGGCCTGGGCCAGCGTGAGCGCCAGCCAGTGCGGCGCGGCGGCGGACAGCAACAGCGCGGCGATCAGCGCCAGCATGCCGCCCAGCAGCGTGCGGCGAATGCCGATGCGGTCGATGCGCGCGGCCAGGAAGAAGGCGCTGGCGGCGGTGGCGGCGCCATAGGCGGAAATGGCCGTGCTGATGGTGAGCGGGGTGGTCGAGAACGACCGGGCCACGTCGGAAAGAATGGGGCTGAGCGCCAGGCCGTTGGATCCCACGACGCTGACGGCGAACATCAGGGCGGGGACGGGGCTGCGGGTGTTGCGGTTCTGCATCCGCGGAATTTTATTGGAATAAAATAAGGGTTTACACCGATAATCCTTTATTCCATAAAAGTTCGAACGCCATTAGGCGGAACGCAATTCCAATGTCAGATCTCGACGACCGCGACCGAAAACTATTAACGCTGCTGGCCGCCGACGCCACGCCCAGCTATGCCGAACTGGGCAAGCTGCTGAACCTGTCCGCGCCCGCCGTGCACGAGCGCGTCAAGCGCCTGAAGCGCGACGGCCAGATCAAGGGCATCGCCGCCAGGCTCGACGGCGCGAAGATCGGCCGGCCGCTGCTGGCCTTCGTCCACGTGGACACCAACAACTGGACCATCACCCAGCAGGTGCTGGGCCTGGCCGAGCTGAACGAGGTCGAGGAAATCCACACCATCACGGGCAAGAGCGCCATGCTGCTCAAGGTGCGCGTGAGCGATACCCAGGCGCTGGAGCAGCTGCTGGCGCGCATCCACAAGATCGAAGGCATCACCAACACCACTAGCGACATCGCGCTGACCAGCTACCTGGAACGCGGGCCATTGCCGGATGACGCCTGAGCGCCGGCCCGCCAGGGAGCGTGGCGATCAGGCCCGGGTTGGCCGGTGCGTCGTCAGCCCCGGGGGCCTGGCGCGGCGCGCAGCCGCAGTCGCGTGATCTCGGATGGCGCGCCCAGCCGCTTGGGCGGTCCCCAATAGCCGGTGCCGCGGCTGATGTAGATCCACATCTTGCCGTGCCGATGCAGTCCGGCGGTATAGGGCTGCTGCAGGCGCACGAAGAATCCCCAGGGAAAGAACTGCCCGCCATGCGTGTGGCCCGACAGCTGCAGGGTATAGCCCAGCGGCTCGGCGGCGGCCGCGCTGCGCGGCTGGTGCGCCAGCAGGATGCGCGGCCAGGCATCGGCCGGCGCGCCGGCCAGGGCCGCCGCCGGATTGCTGCGCTGGTGCGGATCGAAGGCGCCGGCGCTGTAGTCGGTGACGCCGGCGATGATCATCGGCAGTCCGGAAGGATGGATCAGCGCGTGCTCGTTCATCAGCACGCGCAGCCCCATGCGGCGGAACTCGGCGACCCAGGGCGCGGCGCCCGAATAGTATTCATGGTTGCCCGTCACCAGGTACACGCCATAAGGCGCGCGCAGTTGGCCCAGCGGGCTGGCCTGCGCGGCCAGCTGTTCGACGCTGCCGTCGACCACGTCGCCGGTGATGGCGACGAGATCCGGCGATTCCTGGTTGACCGCGTCGACGATGGCCTGCACGTAGCGCTTCTTGATGGTGGGGCCGACGTGGATGTCGCTGATCTGCACGATGGTGAAGCCGTCCAGGTCGGGCGGCAGGCCGGCGATGGGCACGTCCACCGTGACCACGCGGGCGCGCCGGCGCGCGTTGACGAAGCCCACGATGGTGGCGGCCAGCGCCAGCGTCGCCACCCACCAGGCCGAGGCCTGCCGCAGCGCGGTCCAGCCCAATTCCAGGCCCGCCAGGCTGGCCAGCCACAGGATCAGCAGCAGCGCGTCGCGCAGCACGGTGAAGACGAACAGCGATGAGAACAGGCCCATCGCGATCAGCCCGACCCAGGCGATCCGGTCGCCCCAGGGCGGCCGCGCCGAGGACCGGGCCAGCATGCCCAGCGGGATCAGGGTGCAGGACAGCACCAGCGCCAGCACGGCGGCGGCCGCGCCGGGGCCGTGATGCAGTCCGTCGGGGATGAGGCGGGCGCCGACGTAGAGGTGGGCCAGCGCGCCCAGTGTGAGAAAACGCAGGAAAAACGAGGATTGGCGTAGGGACACGAGGCGACACCGGAGCGCCCGCGAGGCAGGCGCGTAGCAAGGGAACTGCCATTCTATGCCCCGGAGATGTCCAGGGGGCCGTGGCGTTCGCGCCAGCGGGTTGCGACAGGCGCGTGGCGTCGCGGCGACAGGCGCCGCGCGCGCCGGCATGGCGGAGTCAGCGCCCGGGCAGCTCGTCGCGGCGCAGCAGGCCGGGATGCAGCTCGTCGAGCCGGTTGATGCCGAGCATGGCCATGTTGCGGTCGACCTCGGCGCGCAGCAGGCCGATGGCGTGCGCCACGCCGGCCTCGCCGCCGACGGCCGCCGCGTAATTGAAGGGCCGGCCCACGAACACGCAGCGCGCGCCCAGCGCCAGCGCCTTGAGCACGTCGCCGCCCCGGCGCACGCCGCTGTCCAGCATCACCGGCATGTCGCCGGCCGCGTCCAGCACGCCCGGCAGCGCCAGCAGCGGCGGCACCGCGCCGTCGAGCTGGCGGCCGCCGTGATTGGAGACGATGATGCCGTCCACGCCATGCTCGCGCGCCAGCGCCGCGTCGCCCGGGTGCAGGATGCCCTTGATGACCAGCGCGCCGGGCCATTGCCGGCGGATGCGGGCCACGTGTTCCCAGCTCAGGTGGTCGCGGGCCGAGAAATCGCGCAGCACCGAGGCCGACAGGATGGGCGCGCCGCGCGTGGCGAAGGAGTTCTCGAAGTGCGGCATGCCATGCGCCAGCAGTGTGCGCAGGAAGGTGCCGGCCAGCCAGCGCGGCCGGGTCAGGCCGTCCCAGGCCAGCCGCAGGCCGGGCTTGAGCGGCGTGGAGAAGCCGGTGCGCACGTTGTTCTCGCGATTGGCGGACACGGGGATGTCCACGGTCAGCACCAGGGTCTCGTAGCCGGCCTTGCGGGCGCGTTCGACCAGCGCGTCGATGCGGGCCGGGTCGCCGGGCAGGTAGGCCTGGAACCAGGTGCCGGGCGCGGCCTGGATCACATCCTCGAGCGGAATCAGCGAGGTGCCGCTGAGGATGGCGGGGATGTTGGACGCCCGCGCGGCGCGGGCCTGGGCGATGTCGCCGCGATAGGCCGACAGCGCGCTCAGGCCCATGGGCGCGATGCCGAACGGCGCGTCGTAGCGGCGGCCGAACAGGTCGAACTGCTGCGAGCGGGCCGACACGTTCACCAGCACGCGCGGCACGAAGCCGTAGCGCGCGAACGCGTCGCGGTTGGCGCGCAGCGACTGGTTGTCCTCGGCCGCGCCGGCGATGTAGCCGAAGATGGGGCGCGGCAGGCGCCGGCGCGCGGCCTGCTCGAAGTCGTCCAGCGACAGCATGCGCGCCAGGGCGCGGGGCAGGGGGCGGGCGGAGGAGGTGACGGTCATGGCGGGCGGCGCGCGTTGGGGAAAGCCCCATAATCTAGCGCCGTCGCCGCCAGCCCGATAGCGAATAAAACCGGAATGGCGGGTTCGCCGAAAGGAAACAAGCCGGGCGGTCCGAGGGCCGTGCGCGCGTCAGGCACGGACAGCCCGAAGATGGCGCGCCGTGGCGTTCGGCGCCGGGCATGCCGGCGCGTCATGCCTCAGGTCGGCAAGGCCAGCAGCTCGCCCATGCGGACCGGGCCGCGCACCGAGGGCGTGTCGGACCAGCGGATCTTGCCGGGTCCGAACAGCACGATGGCGGTGGAGCCGAGCTTGAAGCGGCCCATCTCGGCGCCCTTGTCCAGCTGGATCGGCGCGCGCGCGTCGGCGTCGTAGCGCGTGGCCTTGACGCCGCGCTTGTGCGGCGTGACCAGGCCGGCCCAGACGGTTTCGATGGAGGCGACGATCATGGCGCCGACCAGCACCAGCGCCATGGGGCCATGCTCGGTGTCGAAGATGCAGACCACGCGTTCATTGCGCGCGAACAGGCGCGGCACGTTGCGGGCCGTCAGCGGGTTGACGGAGAACAGCCGGCCCGGCACGTGGACCATTTCACGCAGCGTGCCGGCCACCGGCATGTGGACGCGGTGATAGTCGCGCGGCGACAGGTAGATGGTGGCGAACTCGCCGCCCTGGAACGGCGCGGCGCGCTCGGCGTCGCCGCCCAGCAGGTCGGCCAGACCGTAGCTGTGGCCCTTGGCCTGGAAGATGCGGCCGTGCTCGATGGCGCCCATCTGGCTGATCGCGCCGTCGGCCGGGCACAGCACCGAGCCGGGCTCGTCGTCCAGCGGCCGCGCGCCGTCCTTCAGCGCGCGCGTGAAGAAGTCGTTGAAGCAGTCGTAGGCCAGCGCGTCTTCCTGCTCGGCCTCGCTCATGTCGACGCCGTAGCGTTGCACGAAGCGCGAGATCATCCAGTTCTTGACCGCGGGTTCCCGGCAGTCGGATGCGTATCCGAACAGGCGCGACACCAGGTGGTGGGGCGCGAGGTACTGGCTGGCGAGAAAGAGCTGGTCTTTGATGGGCATCGGCAGGGGGGGAAATAGCAGCGTCCCGCAAGGGGCGGGACGCGATGGAAGGGGCGCGCCGGCGGGGGCGCGCAATGGGCGCGATTGTAACCTGATCGGCCCGGCGCGGCGTGTGGAACCAGACCCGAGCCAGACCCGGGCCGGACCCGCGCGAGGTCCGCGCCAGGCCGGGCGGCGGGCGGCTTCAGGCCGCCTTGGCCGACAGCTTGGTCTGGTACAGCCAGGCCTTGTAGTCGTCCAGGTCGCCGTCGAAAGGACGCACCTGGCCGTCGGCCACGATGATGAACTGGTCGGTGCTGGCGCGCAGCAGGTGGCGGTCGTGCGAGACCAGCACCAGCGTGCCCTCGAACTGCGCCAGCGCGCTGGTCAGCGCCTCGCGCGTTTCCAGGTCCAGGTGGTTGGTGGGCTCGTCCAGCAGCAGCAGGTTGGGGCGCTGCCAGACGATCAGCGCCAGCGCCAGCCGCGCCTTCTCGCCGCCGGAGAACGGCGTGATCGGGCTGGTGGCCATGGCGCCGTTGAAATTGAAACTGCCCAGGAAGTTGCGCAGCTCCTGCTCGCGCACATTGGGCGCGAGCTTGGTCATGTGCCACAGCGGCGATTCGTCGTGGCGCAGCATCTCGACCTGGTGCTGGGCGAAGTAGCCGATGGACAGGCCCTTGTTGAACTGGGTGTCGCCGGCCAGCGATTGCAGTTCGCCGGCGATGGTCTTGATGAAGGTCGACTTGCCGGCGCCGTTGATGCCCAACAGGCCGATGCGCTGTCCGGCCTGCAGCGAGAAATTGATGCCGGACACGATGATCTTCTCGGACACGGCTTGCGTGTCCTCGTCGACGTTGCGGTAGCCGGCCGACACCGCGTCCATGGTCAGTAGCGGGTTGGGCGCGCGCAGCGGCTCGCGGAACTCGAAGGAGAACTCGGCGGCGGCGCGCAGCGGCGCCACTTCCTCCATCCGCGCCAGCGCCTTGATGCGGCTCTGCGCCTGGCGCGCCTTGCTGGCCTGGGCCTTGAAGCGGTCGATGAAGGACTGCAGGTGCGCGCGTTGGCGCATCTGCTTTTCCATCATGCCCTGGGCCAGCACCAGCTGCGCGGCGCGCTGGCGCTCGAACGACGAGTAATTGCCGGAATAGCGCCGCAGCTTGCGCTCGTCGATGTGCACCACGACGTTGACCACTTCGTCCAGGAAGTCGCGGTCGTGCGAGATGATGAGCAGCGTGCCCGGATAACGCTTGAGCCAGTCCTCCAGCCAGATGATGGCGTCCAGGTCCAGGTGGTTGGTGGGCTCGTCCAGCAGCAGCAGGTCGGACGGGCACATCAGCGCCTGCGCCAGGTTCAGGCGCATGCGCCAGCCGCCCGAGAAGCTGGTCAGCGGCAGCCGCATCTGTTCCTGCGTGAAGCCCAGGCCGGTCAGCAGCTGCTCGGCGCGCGAGTGCGCGGTGTAGGCGTCGGCGTCGGCCAGCGCGGCGTAGATCTCGGCCATGCGCAGGCCGTTCTCGGCGCTTTCCGGCTCGGCTTCCAGCGCGGCCAGCTCGGCCTCCAGCTGGCGCAGCGTGGCGTCGCCGTCGATGGCGTATTCGATGGCCGGGCGGTCCAGCGCCGGCGTTTCCTGGGCCACGTGCGCCATGCGCCAGGTGGCCGGGTAGTCCAGGTCGCCCTGGTCGGCGTGCAGCACGCCGCGCAGCAGCGCGAACAGGCTGGACTTGCCGGCGCCGTTGGCGCCGATGAGGCCGATCTTGTCGCCGGGGTTGAGCAGCAGGTCGGCTTTGTCGAGCAGCGGCTTGACGCCGCGCGCGAGGGAAACTTGTTGGAAGCGGATCATGGTCGAAGCGGAAACTGGGGCGGGCCGGCGCGGTTCCGCCGCGCACGACATGGCGCGCATGGCGGGATGCCGGGCGCGGGATTCCTGCCTGGAGTTCAAGCGGCCCGCGCGCGGAACGGCACGGCGCTGGGCCTGGCGCCGTGCCGCGAAGTGCGGCGTCGTGCGCGTGAGGAACCGTATTGTACCGGGCCGGCGTGGCAATGCC
The DNA here is from genome assembly GCF_059760905.1 of Achromobacter sp. 1011811831. Lineage (NCBI taxonomy): Bacteria > Pseudomonadati > Pseudomonadota > Betaproteobacteria > Burkholderiales > Alcaligenaceae > Achromobacter > Achromobacter sp. 1011811831. The sequence goes on along the minus strand of NZ_JCBANG010000007.1, from coordinate 1,999 downwards.
GTTGCAGGGCTGGCGTGGCGGTATGGACGAGGGCGAGCGCGCGGTGCGCGCTCAGGCGGCGGCGATGGCGGCGGCCAGCGCCAGCACGCGTTCGGCTTCTCGCGCGTGCAGGTTCTCGACCAGCGAGCCGTCCACCACCGCGACGCCGTGGCCGGCGGCCTGGGCGTCGCGCCAGGCCTGCAGCCGCTTGCGCGCGGTGGCGATTTCTTCATCGCTCGGCGCATAGGCCGAGTTGGCGGCGGCGATCTGGCGCGGGTGGATCAGCGTCTTGCCGTCGAAGCCCTGGTCGCGGCCTTGCTCGCAGGCCAGCGCCAGGCCGGCGTCATCGGCCAGGTCCAGGTGCACGCCGTCCAGCGCCGCCAGTCCGTGGGCGCGGGCGGCCATGACGGCGAGCGAGCGCGCCAGCAGCGTTTCCTCGCGGCCCGGCGTGTGGCGCGCATGCAGATCCTTGACCAGGTCCGACGTGCCCACGACCAGGGCCGCCAGCCTTGGATGGCCGGCGATGGCGTCCAGCCGCAGAAAGCCCAACGGCGTTTCGCACATGGCCCACAACGGCAGGTCCGCGGGCGCGCCGGCCGCGTCCAATGCCCGCGCCAGCGCGTCCAGCTGGGCCGGGTTTTCGACCTTGGGCAGCAGCACGGCGTCGGCGCCGGCGGTGGCGATGGCGCGCACGTCGTCCAGTCCCCAGGGCGTGTCCAGCGCGTTGATGCGCGCCACGCATTCGCGCCGGCCGTAGCCGCCGGCCTGCAAGGCTGCGGCCACCTGCGCGCGCGCCAGCGGCTTGGCGTCGGGCGCGACCGCGTCCTCCAGGTCCAGGATCAGCACGTCGGCATCCAGGCCGCGGGCCTTGTCGAGCGCGCGGGCGTTGGCGCCGGGCATATAGAGCGCGGAGCGGCGGGGGCGGGCAGTGGCGGGATTCATCGCGGTGTGGCGGGCGTCGCGGGTTCAGGCCTTGGCCTTGACGCCGCCCACGATCTGCACGGGCGTGGTGCAGACGTAGCCGACGCCGTAGACCGTGCGTATGCCCATGTCGCCGCCGGCCAGCGCGCGCAGCTTGCGGCGCAGCCGGTGCATGTGGGCATCCAGGCGGTGGGTGTCATAGGCCTCGGCGCTGGCGCCCAGCGCCTCGACCAGGCGGCCGCGCGTCAGCGGCAGCGGCGCGGCCTGGATCAGCGCGCCGAGCAGGCGGCTTTCGGTGTCGGTGATGTCGACGTTGACCTGCGTCGGCGACAGCAGCTGGCGGCGCGCCGGATCGAAGCGCCACACGCCTTCGGCGCGCGCGGGATCGGGCGAGGGCACGACGCGCAGGCGGCGCGACAGCGACACCAGCGTGGCGCCCAGCTCGGCCAGGTTGACGGGCTTGGTCAGGTAGTGGTCGGCGCCCAGGCTCAGGCCCGAGACCTTGTCCTCGCTGAGCAGGCGGCCTGTGAGCATGATGATGCCCATGGCCGGATAGGTGGTGCGCAGATGCGAGACGCGGCTCAGGCCGTCGCCGTCGGGCAGCATCGCGTCCAGCACCAGGATGCCCGGCGTCACGGCCAGCAGCAGCTGGTCCAGTTCGGACAGCGAGCCCGCGGTGAGGATGGCTTCGCCCAGGCCGAGATCCTGGATGTACTCGGCTATGGTGTCGCGCCAGTCCCCATGATCGTCGACGATGATGATGGTCACGGCGCCGGACAAGCTAGCGATGTGGCCGACGTGGCGTAACGCGCTCCCATGGCAAACACTCTTTCCGCTCCTTTCATGCCTGCGTTCTTATTTATTGGGATGTCTTGCACGCTCGATGGCAGCCGGGCCGCGCTCGCGACGCGCTCCGGTTTTGACGCAAGCGGAGAATATCATCAACGCCACCGGGGCGACGCGACGCAAATCAAGCCTGCGAGCCATGAACGGGATTGTCCCGGATTGCTCAAAAAATGACCAGCCCGGCGAGCAGGCTGCGCAGCGCCGCCCGCCGGTGCTTGCCGCTCGCCTTATCCACAGAAACTGTGGATAAGGC
>NZ_JCBANG010000006.1:0-131887 GCF_059760905.1 Achromobacter sp. 1011811831 | reverse complement strand
ACCCCGAGAGTCGATAGACCTCGCCGCTGCCCCCGACTTCCACCGCCTGCGCCGCCACTTCGTCCAGCGCCGCGGCACTGTCGGCCGAGTCAGGCAGCAGGTAGACCCCATCGCGCAGCGTCGCGCAGCCCAGCGCCTTGACGGAGCGCCAGACGCGCATGCGGCCGGTCGATGCCTTGGTGGGCAGGCTGATGAATAGGGCAATAAAGCTCAAGCACGGGCTCCCTTGGGTCAGCAAGTAGCGAAGTAGGTAATAGATTCTACATCGCGTTATAGTTAAAACTCAATTTGAAGCTGAAGCGTCAATTCAAGGCATCGAATGCAAACGCTCCAAGCTGTCGATGCCGATTCGCCCGCATCGCGTTTCTTGGGTTCGCGGGCACCTCAGCGTCCCGCACCTGATCTCCGCCTCCGACAGGAGGCAATCACAACGCTCACAACGGCATAGGGTATGAAACCGGCAGGGGCCGGATGCGGTTTCTTTGTCGCGCTAGATCGGCACTTGAAGTCGACTGTGACTTTGATCGACTCCAAGGACGCCCGATATGCCGGCCCCCGTCTTCAAGGCTTCGCCCCGGCTGCCGACCATCAGCATTGCGCCCGGACTGTGGGCAGTGCTGTTCATGTTTACCCAGACTGCAGCAGCCGACGTGCTCGTCGTCACCGACAGCCGTCATCCGGTGCAGGCTCCAGCCGGCGTGCGGATCATCGAGCTGGACCAGGCCACGCGCATCGAGGTCGAACTCGCCGCGCACCTACCGGCCGACCCGCAACAGGCTGCAGCCCTGGTGCGGCAGCGGTTGCATGACGGCGGCGAGGCCCTTCAACGCCGCATCGGCCACGCCTACCAAGGTGTCGCGGATGCCTGGGGACTGGGCATCGCCAAGATTCCCGCCGTGGTGGTCGATCGACGCTACGTGGTCTACGGCGAGCCCGACGTGCCCCGCGCCGTCGCGCGCATCAACGCCTACCGGAGCACGCAGCCATGAGCCTCCTGCTGGCATCCCGGCGCCTGCGCGCCACCGTCGCCTCGCTGCTGCTGAGCACGGCCACGTCGACGTTCGCCCTGGACACCGCCACCATCGTCTCGTCGGCGCTGTCCCCCGACTGCCTCGAATACCGCGTGGTCGGTATCTGCTACTGGCTGTACTGCACGCCCTTCGGCTGCTCGGTTCGCACTTCCGTCAAGGTGCGCCACTACGTCCCCGATGCGGTGGTGTCGAGCTACTCGAACACCGGAGAAAACCCGTGGCAGGAAGTCAGGGCGATGAGCATGCCCAACCCGACCGCCAAGGCTGGCGGTGACGGCACGACCAATCACGACAACGAGAACAACCTCGCCAAGTTCAAGAACGCCGATGTCATCGGCCATCCGGCCGGGCTGGTGTTCAGCCAGTTCGCCAGCGCCTCCGGCTACACCTGCGAAGGCGCTGGCACGGCCTTCATGCCGTATCTGCTGAGCACGCTCGACACGATCGCCTGGCGCTACAACATCCCGGAAGCGTTCTACCCCGAAGCGCTCATCCCCGGCCGGCGCGAAATCGGTACGCGCACCGGCCTGAACCTCTGGGGCAACGTGTATCCCCGCGGTGGCTTCCTGCACCAGACCGACGACCACAAGAGCGGCGCCGTGGTCGCGCAGCGCGCGGGCGACATCGTGACGCGCCGCAACCAGATTCACGTGTATCAGCCCCTGCTGGCCAACGCCCGCGACGGCTACTGGCCGGCCGGCGCGCTGATGGAGACCGACGCCTCGACGGGCAAGTGGCAGGAGCTGACGCCCACGCTCTCGAACAGTTGCGTGGTCTTCCCGCACAGCCGCACCCGCGTGCAGGCCCAGCAGGGCGACTACGCCTGGGCCTTGTGGCGGCCGTACTCCTGCTGCCGGCGCCGTGGCCAGGTCTTCCTCGGCAGCGTCGATTTCATGTGAGGAACCCACGATGAACGCCTCCCTCCCTGACTTCCTGCACCGCGCGAAGTCGCCCCTGCGGGCCACGCTGCTCGTGGCGGCCATCACGCTGGTCGTCGGCGTCGCCTGGGCGCAGACCCGCATCGACCCCAATGGCGTGAACGTCAGCGGCAGCGTGATCGGCGACGACGTGCTCTACAGCATCGGCGGCGGCCGGGCCGTGTCGATGGGTGGTGCCGGCAACATGCAGAGCATCGGCGTCGGCGTCGGCTGGAACAGCAACCTGATCTGCGGCGACATGAGCATCACCACGACGCTGCAGAACCAGCTCAACGGCATCACCAACGGCTTCCAGACGATCATGAGCAACGTGATCCAGAACGCCACTGCCGCGGTGGCGTCACTCCCGGCGCTCATCATCCAGCGCGCCGACCCGGGCCTGTACAACCTGCTCACCAACGGCATCCTCCAGGCGCGCCTGGATTTCGACCGCTCGAAGATGACCTGCCGGGCCATCGCCAATCGCATGGCGGACATGGCCGGCGGCCAGGCCGGCTGGGACCAGCTCGCCGAAGGGATGGCGCTGCGGGATGCGGTCAGCAGCACCGATGCCGTCTCCGCCATCGAGCAGGCCGAGTCCAACAAGGGGAACAACGGCGTGCCCTGGGTCGGCGGCGGCAACGCGGGCGGCTCCGGCCAGAGTTCGATCAAGGTGGTCGGCGACGTGACGCGCGCGGGCTACAACCTGCTCAACGGGCGCAGCGCCACCGATACCTCGTCGATCGCGCGCAGCGCCTGCGGCAACCGCCTGACCTGCCAAACCTGGTCGTCGCCTGGCGCGGCCGCGGACTGGGCGACCCGCGTGTTGGGCGAACGCGAGCAACGCACCTGCGAAAACTGCACGAAGACCCAGACCACGCCTGGCGTCGGGCTCACGCCAGTGATCCAGGAAGAGTACGAGACCAAGCTGCAGGTGCTGCAGGAGCTGGTGACGGGCGCCCGGCCGACGACGCCGGCCAATCTCGATGCGGCCGGCAGCAGCTCGCTGCCGATCACCCGCGGCGTGATCGAGGCCCTGCGGGACGAACCCGACCAGGACGTGCTGGGCAAGCGCTTGGCGTCCGAGGCGGCGCTGTCCAGCGTGCTGGAGAAGGCCCTGCTGCTGCAACGCACGTTGCTGACCGGCAAGAAGGAGCCGAACGTCGCCGCCAACGAGTTGGCCGTGCGGGCGGTCGAGCAGGAGAACAGCGCGCTGGAGCAGGAGATCAACAACCTCAAGACCGAACTGGAGCTGCGCCGCACGCTGGCCGGCAACTCGGCGATGGCGATCATCCAGCGCCACAGCACCCGCGCTGCCGGTTCGCGCGGCGTCTTCGAGGGCGACACCACGCGCGACCGTCTGCGGGAAGTCCAGAAGCCGCGGAGCGGTACGCCATGAGCCGGCTCGCCTGGCTGCGGCTGCCATGGCTGTTCAACCGCCGCGTCGGCGTGGCGCTGCTGTGGACCTTGCTGGTGGTGGCCGCGGCGGTGGCGGTGAACATCGCCGGCATCCACGTGGTCGGCGGCGTCGAGGGCTGGCAGCACTGGCTGCAGGCGCACGCCGGCCACTTCTTCGCGTGGCGGCTGTGCCTCTACGGGGCGACGGCTTACGGCTGGTGGTGGATGCGCCGGCGCCTGTTGCGGCGGGAGCCGTCCCGCGAGACGCATCAGCGCCTGCTGCGCACGGAGATCGCGGCCGTGATCGCCGTGGTCGCGCTGGAAGCCAGCCAACTGTTGCGGCACGGCTGAGACCGGGAGGCAGGCATGACGCTCTACACCACGGACTACCTGGAGTATTACCTGACCCTGGTGGCTTGGGTGGTCAACAACGGCATCTGGAGCATCCTCGTGGCCAGCGGCGTGTTCGCGCTGCCGTTCGTGGCCATCGTGATTCAGGAATGGCTCAAGGCCCGCAGCGAAGGTGCGGACGAGGGCAACAAGGGCGTGCTGTCGTCGATGCGCATCGAGAACCGGGTGTGGGTGGCGATCGTGGTCATCATGTTCGCCGGCATCCCGTTCATCCCGGTGGATCTCGCCACGATCAGGTTCGACACCACGCGCTCCGCGCAATGCCAGGTCAGCGTCCCGCTACCCAACGACACGGGCTGGGCCAACGTCTACACGGCGCTCAACGACCAGAGCGCGCTGGTGCCGGTGTGGTGGTTCTTCATGCACGCGCTGTCGAAAGCCGTGACGGGCGCCGCGGTAGCGGCGATTCCCTGCGGCACCGACCTGCGTCAGATTCGCATGGATGTCGATGCCACGCGCATCGATGATCCGGTGCTGGCACAGGAGGTCGCCGACTTCACGCACGACTGCTACGGGCCGTCGCGCGCGAAGCTGTTCATGAACCGGCCGACGCTCTCCGACGAGCAGATGAACGACGTCACCTGGATCGGGTCGAGTTACTTCCTCGACACGCCCGGCTTCTATGACACCTATCGCGCCAAGACCCCACGCACGGCCTGGCCCTACGACGCGACCCGCGATGCGGGGCTGGCACAGGTGGACAGCGGCGGCGGCTATCCGTCCTGCCGGCAGTGGTGGGCCGATGGCGGCCAGGGACTGCGCAGCCGGCTGCTGGCACAGGTCGACCCGGACCTGCTGACCCGCATCGGGCGCTGGGTGGGCTTCCTGTCGCAGAGCGAGGTCAATGACTCGGTGATCCGCGCCGTGGTCTCGCCGAGGCAGCAGAAGATGAACCAGGGCGCCGTCTACACCGACTACGGCGGCCAGATCGACAAGACGCTGCCGAACATCGTCACGCGCGGCGCGAGCGACCTGGGGCTGACCTTCGGCTCGCTGGGCTTCTTTCCGGCGATGGACGTGGTGCGCCAGGCGCTGCCGATGGTGCTGACCATGCTCAAGATGGCGCTCGTCATCTGCATCCCGCTGGTGCTGCTGATCGGCACCTACGACCTGAAGACGGTGGTGACGGTGAGCTGCGTCCAGTTCGCGCTGTTCTTCGTGGACTTCTGGTTCCAGCTCGCGCGCTGGATAGACAGCACGATCCTGGACGCGCTCTACGGCTGGGGGTTTGGCGCGGACAGGCCGCACACGAACTTCGATCCGCTGATCGGCTTGAACAACGCCTTTGGCGACATGCTGCTCAACTTCGTCATGGCGATGATGTTCATCGTGCTGCCGACGTTTTGGGTGATGGCATTGGCTTGGGCAGGCGTTCGCACGGGAAATATCGTGCAGGGGTTGTCCACCGCCACCTCGGACGCCAAGGGCGCTGGGGGGCGTGGCGCTGGTATGGCAATGAGTGCCGTATCGAAGAAGTGACCGCCGTTCAGTCGTCGTCGGTCACATGCGGGTCGATGCGCCAGTCGCTCTTGTCATAAAGCCCGAAGCCGTTGGGGCCTTCCCTCCACTCGGGTTGCGGTTCCTCTTGATCAGGGTCGTCGTGCTGCACGAACCATGCAGCAGTCACCGCAAAGGCAAGCAGCAGGGCCAGCCAGAACGCGGAGTAGAGCAGCGCACCGAGCACGGCGAGCTTGACGATCCAGAGCACCGCCGTCGCCGCGCCTGCGGGCAGCCCGCGCGTCACCAGCCAGCCGGCGACACGCTGCTCGCGGCGCAGGTATCCACGCCAGGCACGGCCAGCCCCCCGGCCCAGCCGGTGGCTCCAGCGCCCGTTGTGCGTGTTGGTGGTCATGCTCATGTGCCTCGGCTTCAGTGGTGCCTCACCTCATGGAGCGGCCGGTTGTGGCTTGCCCTCCAGCATAGACCGCGATCAGGAGGGCGGGTTGCGGCTGGCAGAGCCGGGTCGGCCTGGGTCGCAGGTCGATTAGATTCTGCACTATAAATCAAACCTTATGCTACTTTCCATGCAAGTTCCTGCGATAGCTCTAGGGGCTGATTGGATTCCGTGCTATTTTTATAGCATGGATGGAAATTCTAGGCACCAGATAATCAAGCGGCTGCAGGCGGGACTTCCCCGCGGGGCGCCGTTCGACCTTGCCACCCTGAGCCAGTTCGGGGTGTCGCCCCAGCTCGCCGCCCACTATGCCGACGGCGGGTGGCTCGTGCGCCTGGCCCATGGCATCTATGCCTTCCCGAACGATGAATTCGGGGTCTACGGTGCGCTGAAGTTCCTGCAACAGCGCGTGCCCGGCCTGCACGTCGGCGGCAAGAGCGCCCTGGCCCTGCAGGGCGTGCGGCACAACCTGGGCAGCCGGGAGACGCTGGTGCTGTGGGGCGACGGTCGCTTCGCGTTGCCGGCCTGGTTCACCTCGCGCTTTCCGGCCCGCTACGTCCACGCCCGCCTGTTCGACTGGCCGGACACGGCGCTGGCCGCCAAGACCCTGACCACGCCGCCGGGCCTGCCCGAGGATCTGCGGGTGGCAGCCCCCGAGCGTGCCGTGCTGGAGATGCTGTACGAAGCCGGCGTCAAGCAGAGCCTCGAAGAGGCCCGCAACCTCTTTGATGGACTGCGTTCCCCCCGCAAGGATTTGCTCGGACAACTGCTGTCCTGCTGCACCAGCGTGAAGGCCGTGCGCCTGTTCCTGACCTGGGCGCGCGAGACCAGCCTCGTGGATGTCGATGCCCTGCTGGAGCAGTACCCGGTTCGCACCGGCAGCAACACGCGCTGGATGAGCCGGCTCGATGACGGAACCCTGCTGAGCCTGAAACCTCATGGATAAGACCTACGCGGACACCGTTCGCCTGCTGCTGGCCGTCGCGCCCGACGTGTTCGCCAACGACATCTTCGCCATGAAGGGCGGCACGGCCATCAACCTCTTCGTGCGGGACATGCCGCGCCTTTCGGTGGACATCGACGTGGTGTACCTCCCGTGGCAGACGCCGCGCGACGAAGCGCTGCAAGCCATCAACCAGGAGCTGGCCGCCATCGCCACGCGCGTTGCGCCACTGGGCGTGCAGACACGCCTGGTTCGCGCCAAGGACCTGGGAGACACCAAGCTGATCGTCGAGAACGACGCCAGCCAGGTGAAGATCGAGGTCAATGTCGTGTTCCGCGGCAGCGTGCTGCCCGTCGAGCGGCGGCCGCTGAGCGCCAAGACCAGCGATCTGTTCGGCGTCGAGTTCGAGCTGCCGGTTCTGGCACCGGACGAGCTGTACGCCAGCAAGCTGGTGGCCGCGCTGGATCGACAGCACCCCCGCGACCTGTTCGACGTGTGGCAGCTCTACGAATCGGGCGACATCAGCGACGGCATGGTCGAGTGCTTCGTGATCTATCTGGCGGGCCACAACCGGCCGCCCCACGAAGTGCTGTTCGGCAACGACAAGGACATCGCCGGCGAGTACGAGCGGGCCTTTGTCGGCATGACGGAAGTGGACTGCTCCCTGGAGATGCTGCTCGATGCTCGCGCCAGGCTGCGGCGCGAACTGCCACAGCGACTGAGCACCGCGCACAAGCAGTTTCTGAGCGGGCTGGTGCGCGCAGAACCGGACTGGTCGCTGGTGCAATGCCAACACGCCGCTCAACTGCCGGCACTGCGCTGGAAGCTGAGCAATCTCGAAACCTTCCGCAAGCGCCGTCCCGACGACTTCGCAGCGCAATCCGCCGCCCTCGACACCGGCTTGGGCCAGAGCTGACGAACATCCCACAGCGCCCCAATGCCGGGATTGCCCCATGCCGCATTCATCGTGGCACCCGCGCAGCAGCGGCCCTATACCCAAAGGCTTCCGACAAAGGCCAAAGGGCTGGGAAGGGGCAAAGGAAGGGCGCCAAGGGGAAAGGCCCTATCCTGAAAAGGCCAAAAGGCGCCCCCGAGCAGCCCGTCATCCGGGGTTCGCCATGCTCTCGCTGTTCCAGCGCAAAAGGGTGCCACCCACCGCCGGCACGTCGCCCACCTCCGCCATCGAAACTCCGAAAGGGTCGATGCGGCCGGAGTCGGCCGCATCGCTGCTGGCCACGCCGCGCCGGCAGAAACTGCTGGAACACATCTGGCAGCGCACATCGCTCTCGCGCCGGCAGTTCGCCACGCTCTACCTCGCCCCACTGGAGCGCTACGCCGAGCTGGTCCAGCAGTTCCCGGCCTCCGAGAACCACCACCACGCCTATCCGGGCGGCATGCTGGACCACGGCCTGGAGATCGTCGCCTATGCGCTGAAGCTGCGGCAGTCATACCTGCTGCCTGCGGGCGTCACGCCGGAGGCACAGGCGGCCCAGGCCGAAGCCTGGACCGCAGGCACGGCCTACGCGGCCCTGCTGCACGATATCGGCAAGATTGCCGTCGATCTGCACGTCGAGCATGCCGACGGCAGCGTCTGGCATCCCTGGCACGGCCCGCTGCGAAAGCCCTACCGCTTCCGTTACCGAAAGGAGCGTGAGTACCGCCTGCACAGCGCCGCCACCGGGCTGCTCTACGCACGCCTTCTCGATCGGGACATCTTCGACTGGCTCTGCGGCTATCCCGACCTCTGGGCCGCGCTGCTGTACGTGCTGGCCGGCCAGTACGAGCATGCCGGCACGCTCGGCGAACTGGTCGTGCAGGCCGACCAGGCATCGGTCGCCCAGGAACTCGGCGGCGATCCCAGCAAGGCGCTGGCGGCGCCCAAGCATGCGCTGCAACGCAAATTGCTCGACGGCTTGCGCTACCTGCTCAAGGAAGAATTCAAGTTGAACCAGGGCGGCCCGGCGGACGGTTGGCTGACCCAGGACGCCTTGTGGCTGGTGAGCAAGACCGTCTCCGACAAGCTGCGCGCACATCTGCTGTCGCAGGGCATCGACGGCATCCCGGCGAGCAATACGGCGGTGTTCAACGTGTTGCAGGATCACGGCATCGTGCAGCCGACACCGGATGGCAAGGCGATCTGGAAGGCTACCGTCACCAGCGACTCCGGCTGGTCGCACGCCTTCACCTTCCTGAAGCTCTCGCCGGCGATGATCTGGGATGCCGCCGACCGGCCGGCGCCGTTCGCAGGCCGTGTGCAGGTCGAAGAGGAACAGGCGGAGCCGCCGCCGCTGGCGCCGGCGGTTGCCGATGGGCCGCACGTGGTAGGCACCGAAGCTGCACCCGCGAGCACGGCGCCGATCGCTTCCGCAGCCACAGACACCGGCGTGGCCGCGCTGCTCGACCTGCTGGGCGACACTGCTCCATCCACAGCGCCGGAGATCGCCGAGGCCGAGCCGGCCCCTTCGACCGTGCCCCCGCCGCAGATGAGCCTCGCGCCTTCCCAGGATCGCGCGGAGCCCTCCGGGGCGCACTTCATGGCCTGGCTGCGTCAGAGCATCCAGACGCGCAAGCTCATCATCAACGACGCCAAGGCCCTGGTGCATACCGTCGCCGGTACGACCTATCTCGTCAGCCCCGGCGTGTTCCAGCGCTACGCGCAGGAGTACCTTCAAGTCGCCGCGCTGGCCAAGCAGGAGAAGCTGGAGGGGTGGCAGTGGGTACAGAAGCGCTTCGAGAAGCTGGGACAGCACCGCAAGCAGCCGAGCGGGCTGAACATCTGGACCTGCGAAGTCACGGGGCCGCGCAAGTCGCGCCGGCTGCACGGCTATCTGCTCGCCAGCCCGGAGGCGCTGTTCCGGGAGACGCCGCCAGACAACCCATACCTGCGGCTCCTCAACGAGGCCGCAAAGCGCGAAGATTCAGCCCTTGGGGGCGAGGACAACGACGATCAGGGGTAGCCGTGCGGCCGCTGCGCAGGCCGGCTTCAATCCGCGGATGGGGCCGACTCTGCCAGCTTGGCTTCGGTCAGAGTCATCAAGTGGGCGGAACTGCATTTCAGCGCACGGGCGATCTTGAGGATGAGGGGGAGCGTGGGGACATGCTCGCCGCGCTCGATCTTGCCCATGTGAGACCGCTCGATGCCGGCCATGTGAGCCAGCGTTTCCTGAGCGATACCCTGGTTGGTTCTCTCTTCCCGCACGGCAGCCCCAAACGCGATGGCTGGTTCCGCTTCGTAGGTAGTGGTGCCGGTGGGGCGGCCCCTTTGGATCGAACGCTTTGGCATTGCCAAGAGCGTCGAACACGGTCACGATTTAAACCACGTTAAACTTAACTCATTCAACGGCTTCGAGATCAGTTGCCACGAGTTCACCGCCTGGGGGGAGCTGGATGTGGAATCGAGTGACATCACCGCCGAAATTCGCATGGCCGTCCTCGGCGAATGGGTGCCTCCCCAGCTCGCCGACGTGCTCGCCCTGCAGCGTGCCGAAGAGCCGGAGACTCATGCCGTCCTGGCCGGCTGGACAGATCCCGGTCGAGGCGCGGAGCTGCCGGACGACGGCTTCGACTTCGCCTTGTCTGCGGTTTCCCGGCAGTGGCCTGGCTGGGTATGCGAACCGCTGTGGCATGACACGCTGGCGGTCGCCGTGGCCAAGCGCTCCCACCTGCTGGCCTACCGTGAAGTGCCGTGCGGTGAAGTGCTCAAGCAGCCCTTGATCTGCTCGCAGTCCACGGCCGATGAACCATGGCGCATGACCGTGCAGCGTGTGTTCGAGAACGCGCTGCAGGAGCGAGAGCAAGCGGTGGAGACATTCGATGTGGCGATGACGTTGGTTGCCGCCGGGTACGGGATCGCCATTGCGCCTGCCGCGAGACTGGCGAGCTACCTACGCCGAGGCGTCGCCGTGCGGCCGCTGGCCGGCGCACCAACGATCGTGATGGCTTACCTGCTCCGCCGCGATGCTTCCTTGTCGGACACCCAGGCAAGATTCGCCCGCCGCGCGCGCTTGGTGTCCTGACAGACGCGCGGGGATCGCGGTTCCGCCACGATCCCGCATTCCTGCTGCTAGGCGACTCCGACTCGCAGCGGGGTCCATTCGCTTTCCTTCACGGCTGTGCTCACTGCCATGACGAGCTTGTCGAGATTGCTGGCCGTCACGCCCTCCAGTGCCGAACGCCCCCGCAGCATCGAGCGCGGTTGCAGCAGTGCATGGTAGATCTGCCAAGGGTCCGCACCCCTGGTCAGCTTCAGGACGGACTGGATCAGCTCGTGCTTGAGTGGATCGAGGTGCCAGTCCGGCACGCGCTGGCCGCGGTTGCCCACGTTCAACGCCAGCAAGTTGCCCGCCTTGATCTCGTAGCTGATCCACCTGCGGGACTTGCCCGCCATCTTGGCAAACGCCGCGACGGGAAGGTTGTGCGGCGCTTCGAAGACATCGAACAGTTCCATCCTCTCGCGCTGAATGTCCGAAGGCGCCAGCGGCGCGGCCGATCGAGGGGGCGGAACCGCCGGCAGCCGATGTGCGGCGGCAGAAACCAACGGCATGGCGTCGCCCGGCTTCGTCACGAGCAGGATTGGCGAAGCGGCAACCGGCGTGGAGGGTACGCTTGCGGTTTGCTCATTCGGGAACGCGGGCACGCCTTCCAGATGCACGGTGAGCGGCATGCTGGCTGCCTCGACCTGGTTCTGCTCGAAGAGGTCGAGCCGATCGGCCCAGTCCTGCATCATGCGGCGACGCTGCTCCACGTACTCGGCATGGTTGTAGGTCGCGCTGACCTTGTTGGGATCGACATGCGAGAGCTGTGCATCCACCCAGACTTTCGGGTAGCCGATCTCGTTGAGCGCGGTGGACATCGTGCCGCGAATACCGTGTCCGGTCAGGCGTTCCTGATAGCCCATGCGCTTGAGCGCACCATTGAGCGTGTTCTCGCTGATGCGCTTCTTCAAGTCGCTGTCGTGCCGGAACAGGTGGCGCTGGGCCGGCTTGAACTCATCCAGCAGGTGCCGGACGATCTCCATGGCCTGAATCGACAGCGGCACGATGTAGGGCGGGATGTCCTTTGGCTGCTGCCGCTTCTTGCGCATATCCAACTGGAGTTGCTTCACGACGTCGGGCGGGATGATCCACAGCCCACGGTCCAGATCGAATTGATCCGGCGTCGCCTGTCGCAGCTCTCCGGTTCGCACGCCAGTCAGCAGCAATAGCCGAAGCCCGAGTTGGGTCTGCCGCCTGCCGCGATAGCTGCGCAGCCGCTGCAACAGCTTCGGCAGCTCGGCCATGCGCAGGAACGGGTTGTGGTTGACGGGTGGCAGCGGCAGCGCCACCACATCGAGATCGGCGGCGGGGTTCTGCTCCAGGCCCGGCACGATCACCAGCGCGTAGCGGAACAGTTGGTTGAACCACGTCCTGACTTTCTCGGCGACGGAGAGCGCCTTGCGCTTCTCGATCTTGACGATCACCTCCAACAGGTCGGGACGCTTGATCTCATAGACCGACCGCTTGCCCAAGGCGGGCAGCACATCCTTGTCGAAGATGCGCGGAAGTATCGAGAGGGTCGTCTGCCGGCCTTCCTTGAGGCTGAGCCCGCGATGCTTGAGCCACTTGCGATACACCGCATCGAAGGTGTTCTCGTCGGCGAGCCGGACAGCGGTGCGCTTCTGCTTGCGGTGAACGCGAGGATTGGTGCCTTTGGCCAGCAGGGCGCGCGCTTCGTCGCGCAGGCTGCGGGCCTCGCGAAGCGTCACCTCCGGGTAGGTGCCGAGCGACATCCGCTTCTGCTTGCCCGCCCAGTAGTAGCGGAAGTGCCAAGTCCTGCCCCCAGCAGCCGTGACGGCCAGGGAGAGGCCATCCAAGTCAGGGAGGGTGTATGCCTTGCCAGTTGCCTTGGCCTGTCGAACGGCCAGGTCTGAGAGTGCCATGCTCTTGCTCCTGAACATGAGTCAGGAACCAGATGCTGGTCACGTCGACCTCGCCCCTCCATCAACAATCCGGAATCAGCCGCGCCCGCAAAAATGGACTTGTTTGTGGACTTAAAAGTCCCGGCTGTAGGCGGATCGCAGTGGACTGCGGCAGAACGTCAAAGAGAGGAAAAGTCCTTGTGTGGCAACGACTTGCAGACTCTCTTGGACTTCTGCGGAAGTCCGCAGAATGATGCAGTGGAGCGGGCGATGGGAATCGAACCCACGCTTGAGGCTTGGGAAGCCGCCGTTCTACCATTGAACTACACCCGCTCTGGGTGTCGTGCCCCGGCGTGAAACCAGGACAGAGGCGGCGATTATAGCGCGCGTTCGCCGCGCCCGCCCTTCATGCGATCACCCCCCGCGCGCGCAGCGCATCGCGCTGTTCCTGGCTCAGGCCGGCCGAGGCCAGCACGGCGTCGGTGTGTTCGCCCAGCGTGGGTGCGCGTTCCCGCACGGCGCCGGGGTTGTCGGACAGAAGGGGAAAGACGGCCGGCATGTCCACGGCGATGCCGCTGGCGGCCTGCACGGTAGTGATGGCCTCGCGGGCGCGATAGTGCGGGTCGCGGGCGATGTCGGCCACGGAATAGATGCGGCCCGATGGCACGTCGGCCTCGCGCATGGCGGCCAGCACCTCGTCGATGGAACGCGCGCGGGTCCAGTCGCCGATGGCGCCGTCGATCTCGGCGACGCGGCGGGCGCGGCCGTCGTTGTGCGCCAGGTCCGGATCCCGGCCCAGGTCGTCGCGGCCGATGCGCGCCATCAGGCGGACATAGATGGCGTCGCCGTTACCGGCGATGAGCACATAGCCGTCCCGGCAGGGATAGGCGTTGGACGGGGCGATGCCGGGCAGCGCGGCGCCGGCGGGTTCGCGCACCGCGCCAAAGACCGAGTATTCCGGCAGCAGGCTTTCACTGAGGTTGAACAGGCTCTCGTACAGCGCGGCATCGATGACCTGCCCCTGGCCGCCGCGCGCGTCGCGCTGGTACAGCGCCAGCAGCACGCCCAGCGCGCCGTGCAGGCCGGCGATGGTGTCGCCCAGCGACAGGCCGGCGCGCACCGGCGCGCGGCCCGGCTCGCCGTTCAGGTAGCGCAGGCCGGCCATCGCCTCGCCGATGGCGGCGAAGCCAGGCTCGCGCGCCTTGGGGCCGGTCTGGCCGTAGCCGGACACGCGCAGCATGATGAGGCGCGGATTCAGCGCGTGCAGCGCGTCCCACGACAGGCCCCATTTCTCCAGCGTGCCCGGGCGGAAGTTCTCGATCAGCACGTCGGCCTCGCGCGCCAGCAGGCGCACGATGTCCTGGCCCTCGGGCTGGCGCAGGTCCACGCACACGGATTGCTTGTTGCGCGACTGGGCTTCCCACCACACGGACGTGCCCTCGTGCAGCAGGCGCCACTTGCGCAAGGGATCGCCCTGGCCGGGCGGCTCGATCTTGACGACCTGCGCGCCGAAGTCCGCCAGCGTCTTGGCGGCGAAGGGGCCCGCGATGAGTTGTCCGAGTTCCAGCACGCGTATGCCGGCGAGTATCTGCCCTGCCATGTCGCCCTCCCGGCGCATCGACTTGATGATGGAAGGCAGTGTGCGCCATGCGGGCGCGCCGATGGAATGGACGATTCGGGAAGGGGGCATTCCCGGAACGAGAAGACCCGGCAACCAGCGTGTCCGCACGCTTGCCTAGCGCGGCTGCCGACTCGTTCGCGTCCTGCTCGACAGCCGACACGTTCGCATCCCGCTCGACAGCCGGCGCGTCCGCGTCTTGCCGCGCCGAGGATCCGTGCCCGCCCCTACTCCTGCCCGCGCAGGTGCGCCAGCAGCAGCCGCGCGGGCACGGGCAGCGCGTCGGCGTCGCGCACGCCCAGCAGCAGGCGGCGGCTGGCCCAGTCGTCGGCCAGCGCGATCAGGCGGATGGGCATGGAGCGCGCGTGCGGCTCGGCGGCCAGCCTCGGCAGGATGCCGACGCCGCCGGTGGCGGCCACCATGCGGCAGATCGCGTCGAAGCTGCGGACCTGGATGCGCAGTTGCATCGAGCGGCCCAGCCTGCCGCTTTCGTCGGCCAGCCGCGTCGCCAGCGAGGTCGCGGGCGGCAGGCCCACGTAGTCGTAGGCCAGCGTGTCGGCGAAGGCGACGCGGGCCTCGCCGGCCAGTGGATGGCGCTGCGGCACGATCAGCACCAGCTCGTCGCCCCGGTACGGCGTGGTGACGAGGCCAGGCGCGGGCGTGCGGTCGGCGAAGATGCCGATGTCGGCGCGGTTGTCCTGCACGGCGGTGACGATGTCGTTGCTGTTCTGCTCTTCCAGGTCGATGCGCACGGCCGGATGCGCTTCCATGAAGGCGGCCAGGTCCTCGGGCAGGAACTGGGTCAGCGACGAGGTGTTGGCGGCGATGCGCACCTGGCCGCGCACGCCCTGGGCAAAGTCGGACAGGGTGCCGGCCATCTGCTCCACTTCCTGCAGCACGCGCAGCGCGTGCACCAGACAGGCCTGGCCGGCCTCGGTCAGCTCGACGCCGGCGGCGTTGCGGTAGAGCAGCTGGGTGTCCAGCGCGGCCTCCAGGTCGGAGATGCGCTTGCTGGCCGCGCCCACGGCCAGGTGAGACTGGCGCGCGCCGGCCGAGATGCTGCCCTGGCGGGCCACCGAGACGAATAGCGAGAGCGTGACGAGATCGATGCGGGCGATGTTCATGGCGGGACCGGCGGCGCACCATCGCCGCGGCTGCACTATAGCGCGCGGGCCGCAGGGCGCGGAATGATCGTGTCCCCATTTAACGTTCCGCAGCGGACCGCGCGCCCCCGCCCTGCCACTACAATCCCGCCTATGACAACAAACAGCTTTGCGAATCTTCCCGTGAACACCCCCGCAATACCCGGCAATTCCGACTCGCCCGCCCCGGTTTCCCCGCAGACCGAAGCCGCGCTGGCCAGCGCCGCGCACGCGCCCAACAGCCCCGGCGCCGCCCACATCCGCAGCTTCGTGCATCGCCGCGGCCACATCACGCAAGGCCAGTTGGCCGCGCTGGAGCAACTGCTGGGCAAGTGGTCCCTGCCCTACGCCGCGCGCCGGCTGGACCCGGCCGCCGCGTTCGGCCGCGAGGCGCCGACGGTGCTGGAGATCGGCTTCGGCATGGGCGAGACCACCGAGAAGATCGCGCTGGCGCGTCCGGGCGACAACTTCCTGGGCGTGGAGGTGTTCAACGCGGGCGTGGGTTCGCTGCTGCGCCGGATCGAGGATTCCAGCATCCAGAACCTGCGCATCATCCAGCACGACGCGGTGGAAGTGGTGCGCGACATGATCGCCCCCGATTCGCTGGCCGGCGTGCACATCTATTTCCCCGACCCGTGGCCCAAGAAGCGCCATCACAAGCGCCGCCTGATCCAGCCGCCGTTCATCTCGCTGCTGGCCAGCCGCATCGCGCCTGGCGGCTACATCCATTGCGCCACCGACTGGCAGGACTATGCCGTGCAGATGCTCGAGGTCCTGGGCAACGAGCCGCTGCTGAAGAACTCCGTGGACGGCTACGCGCCGCGCCCCGACTACCGCCCCCAAACCAAGTTCGAGACGCGCGGCCTGCGGCTGGGCCACGGCGTCTGGGACCTGATCTTCAAGCGAGTCGCCTGATGCTGTATCCGCAGATCGAACCCTACCGCCACGGTTTCCTGGACACGGGCGACGGCCACCAGATCTACTGGGAACTCTGCGGCAACCCCCAGGGCAAGCCGGCGGTCTTCCTGCACGGCGGCCCCGGCAGCGGCTGCTCACCGGTGCAGCGCCAGCTGTTCGATCCCAGCCTGTACAACGTGCTGCTGTTCGACCAGCGCGGCTGCGGCCGCTCCACGCCGCACGCCAGCCTGGAGAACAACACCACCTGGCACCTGGTCGCGGACATCGAGCGCCTGCGCACCGAGATCATGGGCGCGGACAAGTGGCTGGTGTTCGGCGGATCCTGGGGTTCGACGCTGTCGCTGGCCTATGCCGAGACGCATCCCGCCCACGTCAGCGAGCTGGTGCTGCGCGGCATCTTCACGGTGCGCAGCGCCGAGATCCGCTGGTTCTACCAGGAAGGCGCGTCCTTCCTGTTCCCGGACCGCTGGGAGGAATACCTGGCTCCGATCCCGCAAGCAGAGCACGGCGACCTGGTGCGGGCCTATCACAAGCGCCTGACCGGCGACGACCCCGTCGAGCAGCTGCGCGCGGCCAAGGCCTGGAGCAAGTGGGAAGACAGCACCATCACGCTGCTGCCCAGCCCGCGCCACCAGCAGAGCCACGCCGCCGACCGCGCGGCGCTGGCCTTCGCCCGCATCGAGAACCACTATTTCGTGAACGCCGGCTTCATGGAAGAAGGCCAGCTGATCCGCGACGCCTACAAGCTGCGCGGCATTCCCGGCACCATCATCCAGGGCCGCTACGACGTCTGCACGCCGGCGCGCACCGCCTGGGACCTGCACCGCGCCTGGCCCGAGGCCGAGTTCCACCTGGTGCCCGACTCCGGCCACGCTTTCGATGAACCCGGCACGCTGGCGCGCCTGATCGCCGCCACCGACGCCTACGCCAAACGCTAAGGAGACGCGCATGCACATCACCCTGAACGGCGACGCCCGCGAATTCCCGCTCGACACCACGGTCGTCGAGCTGCTGGACACGCTGGGCTATGCCGGCAAGCGCGTGGCGGTGGAACGCAACGGCGAGATCGTGCCCAAGAGCCAGCACGCGCAAACCACGCTGGCCGACGGCGACCAGATCGAGATCGTGGTGGCGGTGGGCGGGGGCTGAATGCCCTGCCGCCGGGCGGACCCGGCATATCCCCTGAAGGGCTGCGGCAACGCAGCCCTTTTGCTTTACAAGGCCCCGACGGCGCGGCCTGGGCTTGATGATCTGCCGCAAGCGCCGTCAATCCATGAGCCAGACCGGGCTTTCCCGCAACGCGGCCGGGCGTCATAATCCGCAGCGAACATGCGCCAGGGCAGGTCGGCCGCGAACCGGGCAGCCCTCTACGGACGTTTCCCGCCCGGTGTCGCGGCCGGTCGGGAAACGCCACAACAAGACCGACCCGGGAACCTCGAAGCGTGAGCCGCAATCCATTCCCCCCTCCTGACGCCCCGCCGCAGTTCAGCGCGCAATTCGACAGCCGCGTCGCGCCCGACGCGCCGGACATCTGGCGCACCCTGGTGCGCCCCTACGTCGACACCCAGATCGAAACCGGCATACAGCCCTTCACCGCCCAGATGAGCGGCACCCACCTGGGCGACAGCCTGATCAGCCGCAGTACCTGCACGGCCACCGTGCAGCACCGGCGTACCGCGCTGGACGTGCGCCGCAGCCAGGTCGACCACCTGCTGATCCAGCTGTTCGTCGCGGGCGGCACCCAGGGCGACTATGGCAAGCACCCGGTCGATATCCGCGCCGGCTCGATCGGCCTGCTGGATCTTGGACAGACGCTGCACACCCGCACCACGCTCATTTCCACCATCACCCTGACCGTGCCGCGCGACCGCCTGCCGACGGCGCTGCGCAGCCGCAAGCTGCACGGCGCGCTGCTGGATCCCCGGCAGGGCGCGACGCGCATGCTGGCCTCGCACCTGTCGCAGCTGGCGCAACACGCCGCCAGCCTGACGCGCGAAGAGATGTCCGCCTCGGTAAACGCCGGACTGATCCTGCTCAGCGGCAGCCTGTCGACGCTGCGCGACGGCGAGGATGACGGCCCGGCGCGGCAGGTGGTGCGCAATGGCATGCGCCGGCTGGTCAGGGAACATATCGAACGCCACCTCGATGCCGGGCATCTGTCGCCGGAAACGATCGCGGCTGCGCTAGGCATCTCGCGCTCCAGCCTGTACCGGCTGTTCCTGCGCGACGGCGGCGTGAACGCCTATATCCAGGGCAGGCGCCTGGACAGGTGCTTCGACGAACTGCTGCTGGCATCGGGCAATCATGTCGGCATCGCGGAACTGGCCAGCCGTTACGGTTTCTCCAGCGAAAGCGCCTTCAGCCGGGCGTTCCGCCAGCGCTTCGGCACCACGCCCAGCGAGGTGCGGGCCCGTGCCCAGGGGCAGGACGAGCCCGTCGATATCCGGTCGCAAAAGGACGCCGCCATGATCCAGGCCTGGCTGACCGGCATCCGGCAGCCGGCGGCGGGCTGACGCGAAGGCCCGCACTAGGACTTGGCCTACGGAGCCGCAGGCTGGGCAGCGTCCGCGACATGGCCCGACCGCCGTTAACCCAAACGACGTTTATCGCCAAGTCGCGCCATCTGTGCCAATTTCGCCGCAAACTGCCGTCAAATATGGCGTAATCTGGCAAAGGGCTAGCAACCGGTTACACGCCCCTCCTCGCCGCGCAACAAAACTGGGGTACATAATCGGTGCTGCTGTTGCATGGCCGCCGGCGGCGGCGCGGACACCGCGCCGTCATCAGCGCACAGTTGTCGTGTTGTCGTTCCAGGGTCTGGCAATGCCCCGAGGGGCAAGGGAGGCGTCATGAACACAGCGGTCATCCTCAATATCATCGCGCAACTGATCGGCGGCGCGGCCGGCGGCAACGGGCTGGGCAAGCTGCTCCAGCAATTCAGCCTCGGCACGCTGGGCAACTCCGTCGCCGGCGCGGTCGGCGGCCTGGCCGGCGGGTCCTGGCTGGGTCCGCTGATCGCTTCAGGCGTCGGCGCGGCGGCCTCCGGCGGCCTGGACCTCGGCGCACTGGCCGGCAACCTGGTTGGCGGCGGCGTCGGCGGTGCCGTGCTGACGCTGATCATCGGCGCCGTCCGCAAGATGCTGGCCGGCAACAAGGCATGAGCGTTCTTCTTTTTTCCACCGCTACATCGATAAAGGAAACAACATGGGTCTGCTGAATTTCATCAAGGACGTGGGCGAGAAGCTTTTCGGCGCCAGCGAAGCCAAGGCCGCCACCGTCGACGAGCTGAAGAAGGAACTGGACAAGCACGGCCTGAACGCCGACGGACTGCAGATCGCGGTCGACGGCGACAAGGTCACGGTCAGCGGCACCGCCGCCAATACCGAAACCGCCGAGAAGATCGCGCTGGCGCTGGGCAACACCGTGGGCGTGGCCCAGGTGGACAACCAGCTCAAGGCCACCCAGGCCGCCCCCGAGGCCAAGATGTACACGGTGCAGAAGGGCGACAACCTCTGGAAGATCGCCGAGGCGCAATACGGCAAGGGCCAGGGCGCCAAGAACACGCTGATCTTCGAGGCCAACAAGCCCATGCTGACCAGCCCGGACAAGATCTATCCCGGCCAGGTGCTGCGCATCCCGCCGGCGGCCTGACGCCCACGCAAGCATCCGAATAGCCGGAAGGCGCGCCCGCGCCGCCCGGCTGATCGCGGCACTGATCCCCCAGATTGCCGCGATGACTTGGCCAGACGCAATGTCTGGCCATTTTTTTGGGGCCGCCGGGCGAGCCTTACTTCATCCCGAAGCGGCCCAGCCCTTTCAGGCCGCCCATGGCGCGCATCATCTTGGCCATGCCGCCCTTCTTCATCTGCTTCATCATGCCCTGCATCTGGTCGAACTGGGCCAGCAGGCGGTTCACTTCCTGCACCGGCACGCCGGAGCCGGCGGCGATGCGGCGCTTGCGCGAGGCCTTGATGAGTTCAGGCTTGGCGCGCTCGGCCGGGGTCATGGAATTGAGGATGCCTTCCGTGCGGCGCAGCTGCTTCTCGGCCTGGCCGCCCTGCAGCTGGCCGGCGGCCTGCTGGAACTGGGCTGGCAGCTTTTCCAGCAGCGAGCCCATGTCGCCCAGCTTCTTGACCTGGCCGAGCTGGTCGCGGAAGTCGTTCAGGTCGAACTTGTTGCCCGACTTGATCTTGGACGCGAGCTTCTGCGCCTCGGCGATGTCGATGTTCTTCTGCGCCTGCTCGACCAGCGACACGATGTCGCCCATGCCCAGCACGCGCTGCGCCATGCGCTCGGGATAGAACGGCTCCAGGCCGTCGAGCTTTTCCGAGACGCCGACGAACTTCAACGGCTTGCCGGTGACGTGGCGCACCGACAGGGCCGCGCCGCCACGGGCGTCGCCGTCCAGCTTGGTCAGCACCACGCCGGTCAGCGGCAGCGCGTCGGCGAAGGCGCGCGCGGTGTTGACCGCGTCCTGGCCCTGCATGGCGTCCACCACGAACAGCGTTTCCACCGGCTTGACCAGGTCATGCAGCGCGCGGATCTCGCGCATCATGGCCTCGTCGATGCCCAGGCGGCCGGCCGTGTCCAGGATCAGCACGTCGTAGTGATGGCGGCGCGCGTGGTCGACCGCGTTGCGGGCGATGTCCTCGGGCTTCTGGCTGGGGTCGGAGGGCAGGAAGTCCACGCCGACCTGCGCGGCCACGGTCTTCAACTGCTCGATGGCGGCGGGACGGTAGACGTCGGCCGACACCACCAGCACTTTCTTCTTGCCGGTCTTGCGGCCGTGCTGGGTGTGCTGGCCCTCGGACAGCCAGCGCGCCAGCTTGCCGGTGGTGGTGGTCTTGCCCGCGCCCTGCAGGCCGGCCATCAGGATCACGGCGGGCGGCTGCACGGCCAGCGACAGTTCGCCGGAGTCGGCGCCCAGGTCGCCGCCCATCAGCGCGGTCAGTTCCTTGTGGACCACGCCGACCAGGGCCTGGCCGGGGCTGAGGCTGCCGGCGACTTCTTCGCCCAGCGCCTTGTCCTTGACCCGGGCGACGAACTCGCGCACCACGGGCAGCGCCACGTCGGCTTCCAGCAGGGCCATGCGCACTTCGCGCAGCATCTCCTGGGTGTTGGCCTCGGTCAGGCGGGCTTCGCCGCGCAGCGTCTTGACGACGCGCGACAGGCGTTGAGTTAGGTTATCGAGCATGAGAGGCGTTTCCGCTTAAACTAGTCGACTCGAACGGTGGCCGCCCGCGCGAATTCCGCGCTTTCCGGGTCATTTGGACCCCGGCCCCATCCTGACGACGGTTTCTATGTCACTAGGCATTGTATTTCACGCGGCGGCCGCCCTGGCCTACGCGCTGCTCGGGGGGGCTTTGTGGCTCCGGCTGGCCGGCGCTGGCGCCGGCGCCAGCGGCATCGAACAGACCGGCAAGATCGCCCGCGCCTGCCTGCTGGGCGCCCTGGTGCTGCAGGGCATCGGCCTGCAGCAGTCCATGCTGGGCGCGCAGCACCTGTTCATCGGCTGGGCGCTGGCCCTGTCGGCGGCCATCTGGCTGGGCATGGTGGTGTTCTGGCTGGAAAGCCTGCTGGTGCGCATCGACGGTCTGCAACTGCTGCTGCTGCCCGCCGCCACCATCGCCAGCGCCCTGGCGGCGCTGTTTCCCCAGGGGCAGTTCGTGCCTCACGCCAACGACGCCTGGCTGCGCGCCCACCTGCTGATCGCGCTGGCTGCCTATGGCCTGATCACCATCGCCGCCCTGCACGCCATGCTGATGGCGCTGCTGGACCGCCACCTGCACCGCCCGCTGGACGCGCCGGCCGAGCGCAGCATGATCGGGCGCGTGCTGGATTCCCAGCCGCCGCTGCTGGTGCAGGAACACCTGCTGTTCGTGATCATCTGGATCGGCTTCGCCGTGTTGTCGCTGGCGGTCGTGTCCGGCTCGATCGCCTCGCTCAAGCTCACCGGCAAGATCCTGCCCTTCGACCACAAGACCGTCTTCACGCTGCTGTCCTGGGCGACCTTCGGCGTGCTGCTGCTGGGCCGCCACGTCTGGGGCTGGCGCGGCCGGGTGGCGCTGCGCTGGACGCTGACCGGCTTCGGCTTCCTGATCCTGGCCTACACCGGCAGCCGGTTCGTGCTGGAAATGATTCTGCATCGGGGTTGAACGTGGGCAAGCTGCTGTTCTGGATCGTTATCATCATCGCGGTGCTGTTCGTGGCCCGCATCGCCGCGCGCATGGCGGCGGCGCGCGACGCGCGCCCGGCTTCCCCGCCGCCCAAGCCGCCCGCCCAGCCCGGCGGCGGCGCCGAGGCCATGGTGCGCTGCGCGCACTGCGGCATCCATCTGCCCCGCTCGGAAGCGCTGCTGCAGAACGGCCGCACCTGGTGCAGCGCCGACCACGCGCAGCGCGGACCGACCGGCAAATAGCCGGCAGATAACCCACGAACAACCCACGAACGCCGCGCGCAGGCGGCAAATGAGCGACGATCAGCCGGCCGCCTGCCGGTTGCGCGTCTTCGGTCCGCCGCATCCGGCCCGCTGTCCCTGGGCATGTCTCCAAGCTTGGCATAATGGCCGCTGGAGACACACACTCACCGAGCATCGAATTGCCATGGCCCTGCAACTGGATCGACATGGCTGGCTGAGACCGGCCCCCGGCGTCACCCTCATGCCCTCGCCCAACCGCGACGCGCGCCCCGCCGGCGCGCAGGTGTCGCTGCTGGTGCTGCACAACATCAGCCTGCCCCCGGGCCGCTTCGGCGGGCCGGAAGTGGCCGGCCTGTTCCTGAACCGGCTCGACTACGGCTCGCATCCCTGGCTGGAACGGCTGCGCGGCCTGCGCGTGTCGGCGCATTTCTTCATCCGCCGCGACGGCGCCGTGATCCAGTTCGTGTCCACCGAGGACCGCGCCTGGCACGCCGGCGTGTCGCGCTACGCGGGCCGGGAACGCTGCAACGACTTTTCCATCGGCATCGAGCTGGAGGGCACCGACACCCTGCCCTACGCCGACGCCCAGTACCAGGCCCTGCGCCAGCTGGCGCCCGCGCTGCGCGCGCGCTACCCGCTGGCCGCCGCCTGGGGCCACGAACACATCGCCCCGGGCCGCAAGACCGACCCCGGGCCGGCTTTCAACTGGACGCGCTTCGGGCGCGAAAACGGCTTCGCGCGGCGGCAACTGCCGCCCGCCTGATGCGCCGTCTCATCACTCAAGGAACGGATATGCTGAAGATCTGGGGACGACTGACGTCCGTCAACGTGCAGAAAGTCATGCTGGCCGTGCGCGAACTGGCGCTGCCGCACGAGTTCATCCTGGCCGGCGGCGCGCATGGCGTGGTCGACACGCCTGAATACGCCGAACGCAACCCCAACCGACAGGTGCCGGTGATCGACGATGGCGGCTTCGTGCTGTGGGAATCGAACGCCATCGTGCGCTACCTGTCCGCCCGCTACGGCGCGGGTTCGCTGTGGACCGAGGATCTGGGCCTGCGCGCCGATGCCGACCGCTGGATGGATTGGCAGGCCACCGAGTGGCAGCCCGCCATGGTGCCTGCCTTCCTGGGCCTGATCCGCACGCCCGAGGACAAGCGCGACCGCGCCGCCGTCGACGCCTCGATGCAGCGCGCCAATGCGCGCGCGCTGATCCTGGAACGCGCGCTGCAGGGCCGCGAATTCATCGCCGGCCGTCAGCTGAGCATGGGCGACATCGCGCTGGTGGCCTCGGCGCACCGCTGGCTGGGCCTGCCGGCCGAGCGGCCGCAGACGCCGGCGCTGTCGGCCTGGTACCGCCGCATCATGATGCGGCCGGCCGCCCAGGGCGTGCTGTCGCTGCCGCTGGAATGATCCAGCCCAGTTCCGCCGAGATCCGCATGGCCGCGTCGCGCACCACCGGCACCATCTCGTCCATCCGCTCCAGCGACATATAGGGCACGGTGCTGGACACGCTTATGGCGGCCACGATGCCGCTGGACGCGTCGCGCACCGGCGCCGCCACGCAGCGGATCGAAGGCTCGTTGTCTTCCAGGTCGAAGGCATAGCCCTGCGCCGCGTAGCCGCGCATGCGCTCGCGGAACGCCTCCCAGCCCTGCTGTCCGCCGGGCGCGCGCGACGACACCGGGCCGCCCACGCGGTGCAGCGCCTTCCATTGCGGCTCATCCGCGTCCAGCAACAAGGCCTTGCCCACGCCCGTGGCCGCCAGCGGCATGCGGTGGCCGACGCGCGAGCGCATCTCCAGGCCCTTCTTGCCGGGGATTTTTTCCAGATACAGCACTTCGTCGTTGTCACGCACCGCCAGGTGGATGGTGTCGCCCGTCAGCTCGGCCAGACCGTCCAGGTACGGGCGCGCCAGCGTGGCCAGCGGAAAGGCCTCGCGCGCCTGAAAGCCCAGTTCGATCAGCTTGGGGCCCAGCACATAGCCCACGCCGGGCAGCACCCGCAGATAGCGTTCCTGCACCAGGCAGCTGGCCAGCCGGTGCGTGGTGCTGCGCGCCACGCCGATGCGGGCGC
Source organism: Achromobacter sp. 1011811831 (assembly GCF_059760905.1). NCBI lineage: Bacteria > Pseudomonadati > Pseudomonadota > Betaproteobacteria > Burkholderiales > Alcaligenaceae > Achromobacter > Achromobacter sp. 1011811831. Next base: position 107,225 of record NZ_JCBANG010000006.1, on the reverse strand, counting down.
ACAGCTCCTTCAGGTCGCGCGCGCCGTCGGCCACGGCCTGCACCACAGCCAATCCGCGCATCAGCGTCTGCGTGCCGGCGGGCGCGGCGGCGTCGGGGTCCAGGGGCGTGAGGGAGGAAGCATCGGTCATGGGAATCGTCACGGCGGCGAGCGCGGGAAAGGAAGCGGGAAGGCGGGGGAAATGCGAGGGACTGCGAGCGGGGGATCCCGTTTCAGGCTCACACCAAATTCCCTATATATGGGATTAAATTCTATATTTTGAGAATTTTCAAGCGCTGATCTAGAATTTTTCCCAATGCCCGGCCGCCGTCCTTTGCGCGAGTCCCGGGCCTGGACACAACAAGGTCCGCGCCCTCCTTGCGCTTTCCCGAGCCGGCGCGGCCAGACACGAGACAGACTCAGATGACATCCGCCACGCCCGCCCGCGCCGCCCTGATCGCGCTGGACTGGGGCACGTCCTCGCTGCGCGCCTACCGCCTGGACGGCGCCGGCCGCACGCTGGACGCGCGCCACCTGCCCTGGGGCATCATGCGCCTGCCGCAACCGCTGCAGGATGGCGCCGCCACGCCGGCCTTGTCCGGCTTCGAACTGGCTTTCGAGCAGGCTTGCGGCGACTGGCTGCGGGCCGAGCCCGCGCTGCCCGTGATCGCCTGCGGCATGGTCGGCAGCGCCCAGGGCTGGCAGGAGGCCGCCTACCTGGACGTGCCGGTGGACCTGGACAGCATCGGCACGCTGCTGACCGTGGTCGAGCGGCCCGGCGCCACGCCCGTGCGCATCGTGCCCGGCCTGATCCAGCGCCACGGCCTGCCCAACGTGATGCGCGGCGAGGAAACCCAGGTCTTCGGCGTGCTGCGCGACGCTCGCGCCATTCCGGACGCCGGCCTGCTGATCGGCCTGCCCGGCACGCATTCCAAGTGGGTCGGCGCGCGCCACGGCCAGGTCACGCACTTCGACACCTTCATGACCGGCGAGGTCTACGCCGCGCTGCGCGGCCACACCATCCTGGGCCGCACCATGAGCGATGCCGCCGCGCCCGACATGGCCGCCTTCGAGCGCGGCGTGAAGGTCGCCGGCGCGCCGGAAGGCCGCGCCGGGGTGCTGTCCACCATCTTCAGCACGCGCGCGCTGGGCCTGACCGGCGAACTGGCGCCGGCCTCGCAGGCCGACTACCTGTCGGGCCTCTTGATCGGCCACGAGATCGCCGCCCTTGCCGCCATGCTGCGCGCGCAGGGCCAGGCGCCCCGCATCGTGCTTTGCGGCGAGCCGGCGCTGTGCGAGCGCTACACGCTGGCCATGACCCACTACGGCCTGGGCGCGCCCGAACAGGCGCAGAACGCCACCGAGCGCGGCCTGTGGCACCTGGCGCTGGCCGCCGGGCTGGTCCCCTCATCTTCGATTTCCGCCTAGGAGCCCCTCCATGACGCATCCCGGTCTGCAAACCGCCATGGCCCATTGCGGCCTCATCGCCATCCTGCGCGGCATCACGCCCGCCGATGCCGCCGCCACCGCGCGCGAGCTCTACGCCGCCGGTTTCCGGCTGATCGAAGTGCCGCTGAATTCGCCCGAACCGTACGCCAGCATCCGCGCCATGCGCGACGCGCTGCCGGCCGACTGCCTGGTCGGCGCCGGCACCGTGCTGGATCCGGCCGACGTGGCGCGCGTCAAGGACGCCGGCGGCGAGATCATCGTCATGCCGCACAGTGACCCCGCCGTGATCCGCGCCGCCAAGGCCGCCGGCCTGGCTTCCAGCCCCGGCGTGGCCACGCCCACCGAGGCCTATGCCGCGCTGGCCGCGGGCGCCGACGTGCTGAAGATGTTCCCCGCCGAGCAGCTCGGCCCCGTCGTGCTCAAGGCCTGGCGCGCCGTGCTGCGCCCACCTGTCGCGCTGGTGCCGGTGGGCGGCATCACGCCCGACAACCTGTCCACCTACGCCCAGGAGGGCGCCAGCGGCTTCGGCCTGGGCTCCGCCTTGTACAAGCCCGGCCAGACGGCCGCCGAAACCGGCCAGCGCGCGCGCGACTTCGTCGCCGCCTGGCAACGCGCCTATCCCGCCCAGGAGACCCAAGCATGAAGATCACCAAGCTCACCACCTACATCGTGCCGCCCCGGTGGTGCTTCCTGAAGATCGAGACCGACGCCGGCATCGTCGGCTGGGGCGAGCCCGTGGTGGAAGGCCGCGCGCACTCGGTCGCGGCCGCGGTCGAGGAACTGTCGGACTACCTGGTCGGCAAGGACCCGCGCAACATCGAGGACCACTGGACCGTGCTGTACCGCGGCGGCTTCTATCGCGGCGGCGCCATCCACATGAGCGCGCTGGCCGGCATCGACCAGGCGCTGTGGGACATCAAGGGCAAGCACCTGGGCGTGCCCGTGTCGCAGCTGCTGGGCGGCAACGTGCGCGACCGCATCCGCGTGTACTCGTGGATCGGCGGCGACCGCCCGGCCGACACCGCCGCGGCCGCCAAGAGCGCCGTCGAACGCGGTTTCACCGCCGTGAAGATGAACGGCACCGAAGAGCTGCAATACATCGATTCGTTCGACAAGGTCGAGAAGTGCCTGGAGAACGTGGCCGCCGTGCGCGACGCGGTCGGCCCGAACGTGGGCATCGGCGTGGACTTCCATGGCCGCGTGCACAAGCCCATGGCCAAGGTGCTGATGAAGGAGCTGGACCCGTACAAGCTGATGTTCATCGAAGAGCCCGTGCTCAGCGAGCACTACGAGGCGCTCAAGGAACTGGCGCCGCTGACGTCCACGCCCATCGCGCTGGGCGAGCGGCTGTATTCGCGCTGGGACTTCAAGCGGGTGCTGTCCGAAGGCTATGTGGACATCATCCAGCCGGATCCCTCGCACGCTGGCGGCATCACCGAAACGCGCAAGATCGCCGCCATGGCCGAGGCCTATGACGTGGCGCTGGCGCTGCATTGCCCGCTGGGCCCGATCGCGCTGGCCACCTGCCTGCAGATCGACGCCGGCTGCTACAACGCCTTCATCCAGGAACAGAGCCTGGGCATCCACTACAACGCCGCCAACGACCTGCTCGATTACGTCAGCAACCGCGAGGCGTTCGCCTACCAGGACGGCATGGTCATGATCCCGCAGGGGCCGGGCCTGGGCATCGAGGTCAACGAGGAATACGTCAAGGAACGCGCCGCCGTCGGCCACCGCTGGCGCAACCCCGTCTGGCGCCACGCCGACGGCAGCTTCGCCGAATGGTAGGCCGATAGAAGAACGCGAGAGAGGAGACCCCCTTGACCACCGCCACCCACCTGGGCGCGCAACGCGCCCAGCGGCCGACCCGCAGCCGCTATCTCATCATGGTGATGTTATTCATCACTGTCGTGATCAACTATCTGGACCGCAGCAACCTGTCCATCGCCGCGCCCGCGCTCAAGGACGAGTTCGGGCTGGACACCGTGCACGAAGGCCTGATCCTGTCGGCCTTCGGCTGGACCTATGCCGCCATGCAGATCCCCGGCGGCTGGCTGGTGGACCGCGTGGCGCCGCGCGTGCTGTACGCCGCCGCGCTGATCCTGTGGTCCGCCGCCACGTTCTTCATGGGCTTCGCCAGCAGCTTCATCGTGCTGTTCGTGCTGCGCCTGGCGGTGGGCGCGCTGGAAGCGCCCGCGTATCCGATCAACAATCGCGTCGTCACCACCTGGTTCCCGGAAAAGGAACGCGCCACCGCCATCGGCTTTTACACGTCCGGCCAGTTCGTCGGCCTGGCCTTCCTGACACCGGTGCTGGCCTGGCTGCAGCACCACTACGGCTGGCACATGGTGTTCGTCAGCACGGGCCTGTTGGGCATCGTCTGGGGCGTGGTGTGGTTCATGGTGTATCGCGAGCCGCGCCAGTTCAAGGGCGCCAACGCGGCCGAGATCGAGCTGATCCAACAGGGCGGCGGCGTGGTCGACCTGGAGAAGCGCGTGACCGAGGAAAATGCCCCCACGGCGCGCCCGCAAGACGGGCTTCCTGCCCCCCAAGGGGGCGCCTTTCGCCTTGGGGCGGCCCGGCGGCGAAAGAAAGCGCCGTTCTCGTGGACCGACCTCGGTCTGGTCATGTCCCAACGCAAGCTGTGGGGCGTGTACCTGGGCCAGTTCTGCCTGACCTCGACGCTGTGGTTCTTCCTGACCTGGTTCCCGACCTACCTGGTGAAGTATCGCGGCATGGACTTCATCAAGTCGGGCTTCCTGGCCTCGGTGCCCTTCCTGGCCGCCTTCGTCGGCGTGCTGTGCTCGGGCGTGCTGTCGGACTTCCTGATCCGCCGCGGCGCCACGGTGGGCCTGGCGCGCAAGCTGCCCATCATCCTGGGCCTGCTGATCTCCACGTCCATGATCGGCGCCAACTTCACCGATTCCACGCCCTGGGTCATCTTCTTCCTGGCGGTGGCCTTCTTCGGCAACGGGCTGGCCTCGATCACCTGGTCGCTGGTGTCGGCGCTGGCGCCGGTGCGGCTGCTGGGCCTGACCGGCGGGGTGTTCAACTTCGTCGGCAACCTGTCGTCCATCTGCACCCCGATCGTGATCGGCTTCCTGGTGTCCAAGGACAGCTTCGCGCCCGCCATCGTGTACGTGTCCTCGCTGGCCCTGCTGGGCGCGCTGTCGTACATCCTGCTGGTGGGCAAGGTGGAGCGGATCGAAGCCTGAGTCCCCGTCCGCGCGCTTGCCGCAAAGCCCTTGGCCTGTTCAGGCCAAGGGCTTTTTTCCTGGATAGCCCGGCTCTGCGCGACGGCCTCGCGCCGTGGCCGCTCAGACCGCCGGCCGCATCCACACATGCGCTAAATCCTGCGCCCGTCCACCTGCGCGGCAAGGCGACAAGGCTTGTCCGTCCTATTTTTGTTATGTTATAACAATTCAAATTATCCAAAAATTGCTCACTGCGATAGGTGTGCCCCCCCAGCGCCGTTCGCCGCGCGCCGTGGTGCCACGGTCGCCCGCAGCACCCCTCCATTCAGGAAACTCCCTCCGTGCTCGAAGCCATCGGCCTGACCAAGCGCTACGGCGACCAGACCGCGCTCCATCCGCTGACCCTGCGCATCGCGCCCGGCGAGATCTATTGCCTGCTGGGCGCGAACGGCGCCGGCAAAACCACCACCATCAACCTGTTCCTGAACTTCATCCAGGCGGACGGCGGCAAGGCGCTGATCAACGGCCTGGACGTTGCGCGCGAGCCGCTGGAAAGCAAGCGCCACGTGGCCTACATCCCGGAACAGGTCAACCTCTACGGCACCCTGAGTGGCCTGGAGAACCTGCGCTATTTCGCGGCCCTGGCCCTGGGCGAGACGCCGCCGCGCGAGCGCCTGCTGACCTGGATGGCGCAAGCCGGCCTGGACGCCGCGGCGGCCGACAAGCGCGTGGCCGCCTATTCCAAGGGCATGCGCCAGAAGGTCTGGATCGCGGTGGCGCTGGCCAAGAACGCCCGCGCGCTGCTGCTGGACGAACCGACATCCGGCCTGGATCCGTCGGCCGCCGCCGAGTTCACCGAGCTGCTGCAACGCGCCAGCAACCAGGGCGTGGCCATCCTGGCCACCACGCATGACCTGTTCCATGCCCGCCAGACCGCCACGCGCATCGGCATCATGAAGCGCGGCCGCCTGGTGGAGAACCTGGACAGCAGCCAGATCAGCGACGTCGACCTGCAGGCCCTGTACCTGGAACACATGAGGACCGCCGCATGATCACGCTGATCGCACGGAAGGATCTGCGCGAGCGGCTGCGCGACGGCCGGCTGTACTGGGCCGGCGGCATCGTCGCGCTGCTGCTGCTCACCGCGCTGGCGGTAGGCTACGCACACCAGCGCGATGCGCGCGCCGAACAGGCCGCGGCCCAGGATGCCGACTACCGGGACTGGCTGCGGCAGGGCGCGCGCCATCCGCACGACGCGGCCCACCAGGGTATGCACGTGTTCAAGCCCGATCCCGCGCTGGCGCTGCTGGACCCCGGCATCAATCCCTATATCGGCAACGCCATCTGGCTGCAGGCGCACCGGCAGAGCGAAGTGAAATTCCGGCCGGCGCAGGACGCCACCGGCCTGCAGCGCTTCGGTGATCTGTCGGCGGCGTGGATCCTGCAGGCGCTGGGCCCGCTGCTGGTGATCGTGCTGGGCTTCAATGCCTTTTCCGGCGAACGCGAACAAGGCACGCTGCGCCAGGCGCTGAGCCTGGGCGTGGCGCCGCGCCAGCTGCTGTGGGGCAAGGCAGCCTCGCTGGGCCTGAGCCTGCTGTGGCTGCTGGCGCCGGCGGGCCTGGTCGCCGCCGTCGCCGTGGCGCTGGCTGGCGGCGGCGCGGACGCCGCGCTGCGCTATGCGGCCCTGCTCGGCGGCTATGCGCTGTATCTGGCCATCTTCGTCTTCGTCACGCTGGGCGTCTCGGCGGCCGCGGGTTCATCGCGCGTGGCCATCACCGTGCTGCTGGCGATCTGGATCGCCAATACCGTGGTGGCCCCGCGCGTCATGGCGCAAGCCTCGCGCGCGCTTTATCCCAGCCCCACGCGGCTGGAATTCAACCAGGCGCTGAACGACGATCTCAAGGCCACCTCGGACCGCGTCTGGATGCAGGCCTTCGGCACCACCGAACGCTGGAGCCGCGACGTGCCGCTGAACCAGTGGGGCCTGGCGCTCAAGCTGGACGACCAGTCCAGCTACAAGGTCTATGACCGCCACTACGGCCGGCTCTGGGACACCTGGGAACGCCAGCAGACGGTGCAGGAAGCGGGCGGCTGGCTGATGCCGCTGCTGGCGCTGCGCGCCTATTCGGCCACCATGGCCGGCACCGATTTCGCGCATCACCGCGACTTCACCGTGGCCGCCGAAGGCCAGCGCCGCGTGATCCAGGATCTGGTCAGCGCCGATCTGGTGGCGCATGCGGATCCGCTCGGGCACCAGCACTTCTCCTATAAGGCCGGCGCCTCGCTGTGGGCCCGCGTGCCGGCCTTCGACTACCACCCGCCCTCCGCCGGCTGGGCGCTGCGCCACGGCGCGCCGGCCCTGCTGATGCTGTGCGCCGGCCTGGTCCTGAGCCTGGCCTTCGCGCTGCGCGCCGTCGCCCGCCAACCCGTGCTGTAGGAACGCGACGATGTCCGCCTCCCAGACCCCGCGTTTCTTCCTGGTCCTGCGCCACGAGCTGCGCCTGCTGCTGCGCGAACAGGTGCTGTGGCTGGCAGGCGGCCTGTTCCTGCTGCTGGTGGCCTACGCCATGTTCAACGGCCTGCTGCAGACCACCCAGCGCGACGCGGCGCAGGCCGCGCTGGCGCAGGCCGACGCGCAGGCGCGCGACCGGCTGCAGGCCCAGCTGGAGCGCATCCTGGCCGGCCAGGAGACGCCCACGCCGTTCGGCAATCCGGCCAGTCCCGCCAACGTGGGCGGCGGCCTGGGCGGGCAATACGCCATCCTGCCCAGCCTGCCGATGGCGCCGGTGGCGCTGGGCCAGACCGACCTGTTCCCCTCGCAGTTCAAGGTGACCTATCAAAGCAAGGTCAACTTCATCCACAACAACGACATCGAGAATCCCTGGCACCTGCAAAGCGGACATTTCGATCTGGCCTTCGTGGTGGTTTACCTGCTGCCGCTGCTGATCTTCGCGCTCAGCTACAACCTGCTGTCCGGCGAAAGGGAAGACGGCACGCTGCGCCTGTTGCTGTCGCAGCCGCTGACGCTGGGCACCCTGGTGGCCGGCAAGATCGCGCTGCGCGCCGCCGTGCTGCTGGGCGCGGCGGTGGCCGTGCCCCTGGCCGCGCTGCTGCTCGCCCGGCCGCAACTGCTGCACGCCCCCGCCGCCGCCATCTGGTGGACGTTGCTGGTGGGCGCCTACGCGCTGTTCTGGTTCGCGGCGGCGGTGGCCGTCAATGCCTATGGCCGTTCGTCGGCCGCCAACGCCGTGACGCTGATGGCGGCCTGGGTGCTGCTGGTGCTGGTGGCGCCCGTGCTGCTGAACCTGGCCGCCACCTGGATCGAGCCCGCGCCCTCGCGCGCCGAACTGGCCACGCGCACCCGCGTCGCCACGGCCCAAGCCATGACGCGCAACGCCGACCAGCTGTCCACCGACTACGCCCACATGGATCGCCCCGAAGTGCTGCTGCCCAAGGACGGCCGCATCGACATGCATGGCCGCGCCATGGGGCATGCGCGCGTGCAGCGCGAGGTCGACAAGGCGATGCAGCCCGAGCTGGACCGCTACGACGCGCAGATGGCGCGCCGGCAGGCGCTGATCACGCGCTACAGCCTCGTGTCGCCGGCCGCCGTGGCTTACGAGGGCATCACCGCGCTGGCCGGCACCGGCGAGCACCGCCACGCCGCATTCATGCGCCAGGTCGACCGCCATCATCGCGCCTGGAAGGACTTCTTCCTGCCGCGCATCGACGCCGGCCTGGCGATCACGCCCGCTGATTTCGCCTCGATGCCGCGCTTCCACTGGCATGAGGAACAGGCCGGCATCGGCCACGCACAGGCCTTGCGGGCGCTGATGCAGCTGCTGCTGCCGGCCTGCGCCTTGCTGCTCCTGGCCGGCTGGCGCATGCGCCGCTATCGCCTGGCCTAGGACACGCATCATCCGCCCTGACCGGCACACCACATACGCAAGCACCACGCACCGGGGAAAACATCCATGAGGAAAGTCCTGTCCATCGCCGCGGCCTTCGCGGCCTGCGCGCCCGTGGGCGCCGAAGAAGCGCCCGAGCAGTTGTCCCCCATCACCGTCGAGGCCCGCGACGAGCAGCCCGGCCTGCGGCTGGAATCGCGCAGCGGCACGGCCTCGCGCCTGGGACTGACGCTGCGCGAGACGCCGGCGTCGGTGGAGATCCTGTCGCAGCAGACCATGCAGGAACGCGGCGCGCGCACCTTGAGCGAGGCGCTGCGCGGCGCGGCCGGCATGGCCGGCGGCGGGCCGCCGTCCTCGCCCACCACGCTGTCCACGCGCGGCTTCACCGATATCCTGTACCTGTACGACGGCATGCGCATGTCGGGCGCCGGCGTCACCAACCGCGTCCAGGACACCTGGAACTACGAGCGCATCGAGGTCCTGAAAGGCCCCGCATCGGTGCTGCAGGGCGACAGCGCCATCGGCGGCATCGTCGACTTCCAGACCAGGCGGCCCGACCGTGACAATCCCGGCCGCCAGGCCATGCTGTCCTATGGCAGCTACGGTTCCACGCGCGCGGCCTTCGGCCTGGGCGACAAGTTCGGCGAGACCGGCGCCTATCGCCTGGACTACAGCCGCAACGACAGCCGCGAGGCCATCGACCGCAACAGCCAGACGCTGGACCACCTGACGGCGGGGCTGTCCTTCGACGTGGCGCCCGCCACGCGGCTGGACCTGTCCTACGACTACTCGCGCGACAGCGGCCACGCCTATTGGGGCACGCCGCTAGTGCCGCGCAGCGTGGCGCGCGATCCGACCGGCGTGGTCAGCGCGCCGAACGACATGGTGCTGGACCGCGGCATCGCCCGCAACAACTACAACGTGCGCGACGACAGGAACACGTCCGAAGCCCACTGGCTGCGCGCGCGCATCACGCACCGGCTGACGCCGGAATGGACGCTGCGCAACGATTTCGCGGCCAACAAGGTGGACCGGTTGTGGCGCAACTCGGAGTCGGCCGTGTACCGCGCCCCGGCCTGGATCGACCGCGACCAGACCCTCATCACCCATCACCAGCGCTACATCGTGAACCGTTTCGACGCCACCCACGAGGGTCCACTCGCCGGCCTGTCGAACAAGTTCGTGATCGGCGGCGAGCTGAGCAAGACGAGCTTCGACAGCGAGCGGCGCTTCTCCAACCGCTCGGCCGCGACCGCCGACCGCCTGCGTGTGCCGCTGTTCGGCCCGGACACCGGCTACTACGACAATGACCCGGCGCTGATGGCCGGCGGCGGCAACCGCACGGACTACGCCACCGACGTGCGCTCCGCCTCGGTCTTCATGGAGGACGCCATCAAGCTGACGCCGGCCTGGACCGTGGTGGCCGGCTACCGCCACGACCGCATCCGCGTGGACCGGGGCATCAAGGACCTGAACCTGGGCACGCGCAGCGACTTCGGCACGCGCTATTCCTCGAACTCCGCGCGGCTGGGCACGGTGCTGGACCTGACGCCGTCCTCGTCCGTCTATGCGCAGTACACCAACGCCACCATGCCGGTCGGCTCGCTGTTCCTGCTGTCTTCCGGCAACGCCGCGTTCCCGCTGTCCAAGGGCGAGCAATGGGAAGCGGGCTTCAAGCAGAGCCTGGACAATGTGGAATGGACCGCGGCGGTCTATCACATCGCGCTGGACAACGTGCTGTCGCGCGATCCGAACAACCCCGGCGTGGCGGTCAACAACGGCAAGCAGTCTTCGCGCGGCGTGGAGCTGTCGGCGGCCTGGCGCGTGACGCCGCAGCTGACGCTGTCGGGCAACGCCGCCATGCTGAACGCGCGCTTCGATACGCTGACCGAGGCAGACGGTTCATCGCGCGTGGGCAACACGCCGCCCAACGTACCCGAGCGCGTCTTCAACCTGTACGCCGACTACCGCTTGCGCGACATACCGGTCAATCTCTACCTGGGCATGAACCACACGGGCCCTATCTACACCGACCGCGCCAACCGGATCCGCATCAACGGCCACACCACGATGGACGCGGCCGTCAGCTACCGGATGCGCAACGTGCTGCTGACCTTCCGCGTGCGCAACCTGACCGACAGGCTGTATGCCTACTACGCCGGTCGCTCGGAAAGCCAGGTGCTGCTGGCGCCAGGACGCACGTACGAACTGACCAGCAGCTTCGAGTTCTGAGGCAGGCGCCACATCCAGCCAGCAGATCAATGAGAATTTGCCGGCACGGATGCAGCGTGGCGGACGCCCGTGCGGCGTCCGCCCAACCGGTCCCTCAGCAGGCCTGCGCGGCCAGCTTGCGGCGCTGGTTGCTGGCGCGTTGCAACAGCACCAGCGCCAGCCCGGCCACGGCGATCAGCGCGCCGGCCACCGGCACCGCCGCATAGCCCATGCCCGCCGAGATCACCGCGCCGCCGGCCGCCGCGCCCAGCGCATTGCCCAGGTTGAAGGCGCCCACGTTCACCGACGAGGCCAGCCCCGGCGCCTCGGTGGCGGCGCGCATCACGCGCATCTGCAGCGGCGGCACCACGGCGAAGGTGCCGAAGCCGAAGATCAACAGGCCCACGGCCGCGCCGACCTGCGTGGACGCCAGCCACGGAAAGGCCAGCATGTCCACGATCACCAGCACCAGGAAGGCGATCAGGCTGCCGTCCAGCGAACGGTCGGCATAGCGCCCGCCCGCCGTGTTGCCGATGGTGAAGCCGATGCCGATCAGCACCAGCATGGCGGTCACGAAGCCGGGCGACGCGCCGGTCAGCTCGGCCAGCGTCGGCGCCACATACGTGTACAGCGTGAACATCGCGCCGGCGCCCAGCACCGTGGTCAACAGCGCCACCAGCACCACCGGGCTCTTGAGCACGGCCAGCTCGCGCCTGAGGTCCGGACGGCGGCCCGCCTCGCCGGCCGGCAGCGCGGTCCACAGCGCCAGCATCGCCACCAGGCCGAGCACGGCGGTGGCGGCGAAGGACATGCGCCAGCCGATCACCTGCCCCAGCCACGTCGCCGCCGGCACGCCGCCCACGTTGGCGATGGTCAGCCCCAGGAACATGGTGGCGACCGCGCTGGCCTGCTTGTGGCGCGGCACCACACTGGCCGCCACCAGCGAACCCAGGCCGAAGAAGGCGCCATGGTTCAGGCTGGTGACCAGCCGCGCCAGCAGCAGCGTGGTGTAGTTGGGCGCCATCGCCGACAGCAGGTTGCCCAGCGTGAAGATCGCCATCAGCGCGATCAGCGCCTTGCGCCTCGACCAGCGCGACAGCGCCAGCGTCATCAGCGGCGCGCCCAGCATCACGCCGATGGCGTAGGCGCTAACCAGCATGCCGGCGCTGGGAATGGACACGTCCACGCCTTCGGCGATCACGGGCAGCAGGCCCATGGGCGAGAACTCGGTCACGCCGATGCCGAAGGCGCCGACGGCCAGGGCCAGCAGGGGCAGGCCGCCCTTGTTGGCGGGGGTTTCAGGGCTTGTCATGCGCAGTTCCTTGGAGTCGTTGGTTCCCGGGGCGAGTCGCGCGCCTGGACGGCTCGACGGCCGCTGCATGCGTGGAAACCCTTAGGAGAGATGGGCGCAGTATGACGGGAGGATCATTGCGGAAAAAGCCCGGCGTTTGCCAAACACCTTTGACTCCCGGTCATGAATCCGGCCCGGGCCTGTATCCCCGGAAAAGAAAAAGGGCGCCCCGCAGGACGCCCCCTTCCCTACCCCACGCCCCGCCTACTTAAGCAGCAGCGCGTTCAAGCGCTTGACGAAGGCCGCCGGATCGGCGATCTGGGCGCCTTCGGCCAGCAGCGCCTGGTCCAGCAGCAGCCGGGCCCACTGGTCGAACTCGCCGTCCTGGGCCGCGCGGATGCGGGCCAGCAGCGGATGCTCGGGGTTGATCTCCAGCACCGGCTTGACGTTGGGCGCTTCCTGGCCGGCGGCCTTGAGCATGCGCAGCAGGTGCGGGCTGAGTTCGTTCTGGCCCACCACCACGCAAGCCGGGGAGTCCACCAGGCGCAGCGTCACGCGCACTTCCTTGACCTGGTCTTCCAGCGTCTTCTGCAGGCGCTCGACCAGCGGCTTGAAGTCCTCGGCCACTTCGGCCTGGTGCTTCTTTTCTTCCTCGTCGGCCAGCTCGGCCAGGTCCAGGCCGCCCTTGGCCACCGAGACCAGCGACTTGCCGTCGAACTCGCGCAGGTACGACAGCATCCATTCGTCGACGCGGTCGGACAGCAGCAGCACCTCGATGCCCTTCTTGCGGAAGATCTCCAGGTGCGGGCTGTTGCTGGCGGCGGCGAAGGTGTCGGCGGTGACGTAGTAGATCTTGTCCTGGCCTTCCTTCATGCGCGCCACGTAGTCGGCGAAGGACACGGTCTGCGCCTGGTCGCCGCTATGGGTCGAGGCGAAGCGCATCAGCTTGGCGATGCGTTCCTGGTTGGCCTGGTCCTCGCCGGCGCCTTCCTTCAGCACCTGGCCGAACTCGGACCAGAACGCGGCGTAGTCGTCCTGGCGGTTCTCGGCCAGGTCTTCCAGCAGCGACAGGATGCGCTTGGCCGAGCCTTCGCGGATGGCGCGCACGTCGCGGCTTTCCTGCAGGATCTCGCGCGACACGTTCAGCGGCAGGTCGGCCGAATCGATCACCCCGCGCACGAAGCGCAGGTACGAGGGCAGCAGCTGGTCGGCGTCGTCCATGATGAAGACGCGCTTGACGTAGAGCTTCACGCCACGGCGGCCGTCGCGGTCCCACAGATCCATGGGCGCGTGCTTGGGCACGTACAGCAGCTGGGTGTATTCGCTGCGGCCTTCGACGCGGTTGTGGGTCCAGGCCAGCGGGTCGTCGTAGTCGTGCGAGACGGTCTTGTAGAACTCGCGATACTGTTCCTCGGTCACGTCGGACTTGCTGCGGGCCCACAGCGCGTTGGCCTGGTTCACCGTTTCCAGCTCGTCGGTCTTGACCTGCTCGCCCTTCTCCTGATCCCACTCTTCCTTCTGCATGCGGATCGGCAGCGAGATGTGGTCGGAATAGCGGCGCAGGATCTCGCGCAGCTTCCAGCCGTTGAGCAGCTCGTCCTCGTCGGCGCGCAGGTGCAGCGTGACGTCGGTGCCGCGGCTGGATTTTTCAGCGGCGGCGATGGTGAATTCGCCCTGGCCGTCGGATTCCCACCGGATCGCGTCGGCCGAACCGGCGCGGCGGCTGACCACGCTGACCTTGTCGGCCACGATGAACGAGGAATAGAAGCCCACGCCGAACTGGCCGATGAGCTGCGCGTCCTTCTGCTTGTCGCCGGTCAGCTGCGAGAAGAACTCGCGCGTGCCCGAGCGGGCGATGGTGCCCAGGTTGGCCACGGCTTCCTCGCGCGACAGGCCGATGCCGTTGTCCGAGATGGTGATGGTGCGGGCATCCTTGTCGTAGCGGACCGTGATGCCCAGCTCGCTATCGCCTTCCAGCAGCGCCGGCTGGTCGATGGCTTCGAAGCGCAGCTTGTCGCAAGCGTCCGAGGCGTTCGACACCAGCTCGCGCAGGAAGATTTCCTTGTTGCTGTACAGCGAATGGATCATCAGGTGCAGCAGCTGCTTCACCTCGGCCTGGAAGCCCAGGGTTTCGGACGCGGACGGCGTGGCGGTTTGGCTCATGGGTATCGGCGTGTATGTTGGAAATTTAGGGACGGAATATTTGGACCAGACCGCGCAAGGCTGCGCGGCGGCCGGGAAACCCTACTGATGTGGGGGCCAATCGCGGACTTTCAAGGGCGGGCGGCTGATCCGCTCCAGCCGGCTTGCGCGGCGGGCCAGCGACCGTCACCCCGCCCGCTCGCTGCCCGGGTCAGCCGCGATACTCGCTGGCGATGCCGCTGTCCGTCAGCTGCCGCCGCAGCGTCTCGATGCAGGCCTCCAGCTCCGCCCTGGGCGCGCGGCGAAAGCGGATGTTGTCGACGCTGAAGATGTATTCCCCGCTGCTGCCGGCGTGCCGGGTCTGGACGACGAAGGCGCCGACGTAGCCGGCTCGTTCCGACCCTTGCGCCGAGAACACCACGCGCTCGATGTCGCCCAGCGGATAGCGCCGGCTGACGACGCGGCCCGCCACCAGGTGACCATCCTCGATCCGGAAGGCATGGGCGCGCTTGACCGCGGCCAGGCCCGCCAGCGGGCCGCCGATACACAACACCAGCAGGACGATCAGGAACAGGGCGATGGTCGTGTTCATTGCGTTGAATCGGCCTAGAAAATCGAGAAGATCTTGCGGTAGCGCGTCTTGGCTTCCAGCACGGTCTCGTACTGCGGCACCGCCAGCTTGCCGCCGCGGATCAGCTTGCGGATATCGTCGGCCGTGATCTGCCGCGTCTCTTGCGAGCGCAAGAGGAAGTCCGCCGCGACAGGGTCCATGATCTGGTAGATCGGGTTGGAGATGAGCTGCGATGGCCCCATCTCGTCGAAGTAGTAGAGCGTGCCGCCCTTCTGCCAGACCGTGCCGAAGTTGTGATACACGACGCCGCGCTTGATCCACGCGCCATCCGGCGCGTCCCGCAGCCGGTTGACCAGCGTCGAGCGCGACACCAGCCCGCCGCCGCTGCCTCGGGTGGAACGGGCCCAGGCTTCCTCCGCCCGCAGGAACAGCGTCTGCTTGCCGTCCGAATAGACATAGGGCGACAGCTCGGCATACGCCCCCGAGGCGAAGGGATCGTCGCCCGCGCGCTCCAGCTGCCGCGCCTGCGTGTTGTAGAAATAGAGGCCGTCCTTGCTGGCGAACAGCGCCTGGTAGACGTGCCGGCCTTTCTCGTTGATCAGCCGGTACGGCGCATGCGTGGCGTCGAAGGGCTGCGCGCCCACGTACACCATGCCGTCGCGCGGGTCGCGCAGATAGGGCTGCTGGTACAGGTCGCCCACCATGAAGGCGTGCAGCGCGGGATTATCCGACAGCGGCAGCGGCTGCTGGTGGAAATAGACGCGGCTTCCATCGGCGAAGAAATCATCGCTGGGCCGCACGTCGCCATCCCGGCCCGCCGGTACGCGCCGGAGCGTGGCGGGGTTCGCCTGGGGCATCTCCAGGCCCCGGTAGAACGCGCGCGCGCCGTCGGTGGCCAGGTCGCGGTCCAGCAACGGCCGGTAGGGCCGGGCGCTGGCCGGCAGGGCCACGTAGGGATACAAGTAGGTCTGCGGCTTGGGCCCCGCGCCGGCCCGGTGCTGGATCTTCTGCCAGAACTCGTCCAGCGGCTCCAGCTCCCGGTTGAGCCTGCTGTGCATCGAACAGAAGTAGGTGGCCGCGCCATCGCTGAAGTAGCTGTTGCCCAGGTAGCGCGCCGATGCCGGCCGCAGGTCCGGCAGGATCAGGTTGCCGCAGTACACGTGGCGCTGGTCCCGGCCCGCCTGCCTGCCGTCGAAGGCGCCGGTGTCGAAGGCCTGGAAGCTCGCCGGGTCCGCCGCGTCGATGCGGTAGTAGCCGTTGCTGGGCACGGCGGCATAGACGACATCCTGGTAGCGCTTGTAGATGCTGTTGCCATAGGACTGCCCGTGGTCGATGGTGGCGAAGTTCTCGTCATCGCCCGACATCAACCAGAACAGCAGGAACATGGGCAGGATCGCGACGATCAGCACGATCGTGATGACGATCCGTTTGGCTCTTTTTTGCATGGCGTGGCGGTCCGGCGGGCGCGGTTGCGCGCCCTGGCCGGCCCTGGGTTGGCGGCAAGGGATTCTAGCAAGCGGCCCGTCCCCGACCGACTCAGCGTCGACGCCCTGCGACGGGTGGGGCACGCTGCGGGGGCTTCCCCGCTAAAATCCCGCACTTTCCTCCCATCCCTCCCGTCCCTGGCCGGCCCATCCGCCATGCAACCCGCCTCCCTGACCCAACCCGCCCCCCACGACGCGCACGACGCCGACGCCCCCAGCCACGACCTGGTCTACGGCCCCGACGATCGCCCCGCCGCCCCTGTCGCCTTTCTCGCCGCCCTGCAGCACCTGCTGGCTATCCTGGTGCCCATCGTCACCCCCGGCCTGCTGATCTGCCAGGCGCTGGGCGTGTCCAGCCGCGACACCACGCTGATCGTGTCCATGTCGCTGGTCATCTCCGGCATCGCCACCTATGTGCAGTGCAAGCGCTTCGGCCCGCTGGGCGCGGGGCTGCTGATCGTGCAGGGCACCAGCTTCAACTTCGTCGGCCCGCTGATCGCCGGCGGCACCCTGATGGTCAAGCAAGGCACGCCGGTCGAGGCCGTCATGGCCACGATCTTCGGCGTGGTCATCGCCGGTTCCTTCGTGGAAATGGGCGTCTCGCGCATCCTGCCCTTCGTCAAGCGCCTGATCACGCCGCTGGTCACCGGCATCGTGGTGCTGCTGATCGGCCTGACGCTGATCAAGGTCGGCCTGGTCAGCATGGGCGGCGGCTTCGGCGCCATGGCCAACGGCACCTTCGCCAGCGCCGAGAACCTGGCGCTGTCGGGCCTGGTGCTGGGCACCATCATCCTGCTGAACCGCGTGCCCGTGGTCTGGGTGCGCAGCACGGCGCTGGTCATCGCGCTGGCCGTCGGCTACCTGGCCGCCGCCTGGATGGGCCGCCTGGACTTCACCGGCGCGCGCGAAGCCGCGCTGTTCCAGGTGCCCACGCCGCTGCACTTCGGCCTGGGCTTCTCGTGGTCGCTGTTCGTGCCGATGCTGATCATCTATCTGGTCACCTCGCTCGAAGCCATCGGCGACGTGACCGCCACCAGCAAGGTGTCCAAGCAGCCCGTCGAAGGCCCGCTGTGGATGCAGCGCATCAAGGGCGGCGTGCTGGTCAACGGCGCCAACTCGCTGCTGGCCGGCGTATTCAACACCTTCCCCAGCTCGGTGTTCGCGCAGAACAACGGCGTCATCCAGCTCACCGGCATCGCCAGCCGCCACGTCGGCCTGTGGATCGCCGGCATGCTGGTGGTGCTGGGCCTGTTCCCGGCCGTGGCCGGCGTGCTGCAGGCCGTGCCCGAACCCGTGCTGGGCGGCGCCGCCATGGTGATGTTCGGCGCCGTGGCCGCCTCGGGCATCAACATCCTGGCCGGCATCCGCCTGGACCGCCGCGCCCTGCTCATCATCGCCGTGTCGCTGGCCCTGGGCCTGGGCGTGTCGCAAGTGCCGGAAATCCTGTCGCACCTGCCGCACGCGGTGAAGAGCGTGCTGGAATCTGGCGTGGCGACCGGCGGCATCTGCGCGCTGGTGATGAACTGGTTCCTGCCTGAGAAGAAGTAGACGGGTGCGGGCCGGGCGACACAACCGTCCGGCGCCTTACCGCTACCGGCGAGGCTTGCTACCCGGCGAGCCGCCGGCAACGCCCTGCCCGGGGCCGCCGCCTGACAATTTTTCCCAGGCCGCATATAATCGCGGTCTTCGCTTCTCCCGCAGCCGTCTTTCGGGCATCAGCCCAGGCATGGTGCCAAAGCATCTTGCCAACCCCGACGCGCTCGCGACCCTCCTGCCCGAGTGGTGAAATTGGTAGACGCAGGGGACTCAAAATCCCCCGCCGCAAGGCGTGCCGGTTCGATTCCGGCCTCGGGCACCATCTTCTGATCTTCCCGCGCAAATCGTGCATCGTGGAAGATCCCGCAATACCAGCCCCCCCCGGATGTAGCAGACCTGCCGCGCGCCTAAGGCACGCACAACCCTGCACGGTCCGATGCGCCTGCCACAAGCGCAGCCCGGAGCACGCAGCCGTCCTGGCCATTCGTCGGCAGATTGGGGGCTTGCACATGCAGATCAAACCTGCCCTCTGCGATACGCGATCGGTACAGTGCTGCTGCGCGTCATCGCAACATCGTGATGGCATCCGCTTCAACATCGCCCCCGACGACAGGACGTTCCAACCCACGCTGATGGATGGTCGGGCCACACCTATCATTATCTGTCATTGCAATTTTTATTTGAATTTGCGATATTCATGCCTATGCACATCATCTCCAAGCAAGCATTGCGCGAGTTCTGGGCACATCATCCCGGATCCGCCAATGCGCTGGCCCATTGGCATACCACGCTGATGCATGCCCGGGCCGCCGATTTCTCGATGCTGAAGAGGGTGTTCAACACCGTCGACTGGGTGAATGGATACGTTGTTTTCAACGTCGGGGGCAACAAGTACCGCATCGTTGCCGACATCATGTTCCGGTCGCAAACCGTCTTCATCAAGCATGTCTTTACGCACAAGGAGTACGACTCATGGCAGCCGTAATCCCACATCTGGCCGAGTTGGCCCGCAGTTATGACGCATTCCGCACGGTGGCAGGCGTAGGCGCGATCCGCAGCGAAGCAGACCACCGCCGCGCCTTGGCGTTGATTGAAGCCATTCTCGACGAAACCCGCGACACGCCCGCGCGCGAAGACGCCTCGCATCCGCTGGCCGATCTGCTGGATCTGCTGACGGCGGCAGTGCATGAGTACGAGGCCGACCACTACGCCATCCCGGTCTCATCGCCCCGTGAGGTGCTGCGCTTCCTGATGGATCAACATGGGCTCACTCAGTCCGACCTGCCCGAAGTCGGTAGTCAAAGCGTGATCTCCGAGATCCTGGCGGGACGCAGGACGTTCAATACCCGGCAGATTGCCGCCCTGGTGCAACGATTCCATGTAGCTGCTGACGCCTTCATCGAGCACGATGCCGCGCGCTAGCGATCGCGCCCGCCCCGTAAATTCCGCTCCTTGGACTTAAAGGGAATTCCCCGATACTCCCCTCCAGGACCCGTCGCTACCATTCGCCGCACTTCAGCCTCCCGGCTGACGCGAAAACAGACATATCCCTGCAGTACGGAGACACCATGAAAGCACTGAAACTTGCCGCGGCGGGCGCCGCGCTGTTCGTTTCGTCCTGGAGCGCCCACGCTGGCGCGACGTTCGACAGCATCAAGAACAAGGGCTTCGTCCAGTGCGGCGTGTCCACCGGCGTGTCGGGCCTGTCGGCCAACGACAGCAAGGGCGACTGGGTCGGCCTGGACGTGGACCTGTGCCGCGCGATCGCCATCACCCTGTTCGGCGATGCGTCCAAGGCCAAGATCCTGTCCATCAGCGCGTTGCAGCGCTTCACCGCCCTGCAGTCCGGCGAAGTGGATGTACTGACCCGCAACACCACGCTCTCGCTGACGCGCGACACCACGCTGGGCCTGATCGGCGTGGGCGTGAACTACTACGACAGCCAGGGCATCATGGTGAACAAGTCCCTGAACGTCAAAAGCGCCAAGGAACTGGACGGTGCCACGGTCTGCGTGCAGCCCGGCACCACCACCGAGCTGAACCTGGCCGACTGGTTCCGCGCGCAAGGCATCGCGTTCAAGCCCGTCGTGGTCGAGCGCCTGGACGAGATCATCCGCTCGTTCGCCGTGGGTCGCTGCGACGCCTTCACCGGCGACAAATCCCAGCTGGCCGCCGCGCGCAGCACGCTGGCCAATCCCGATCAGTACATGATCCTGCCCGAGAACTTCTCCAAGGAGCCGCTCGGCCCCATGGTGCGCCAGGGCGACGAGCAGTGGTTCAACATCGTGCGCTGGACCATGTACGCGATGATGGAAGCCGAGGAATACGGCATCACCTCCAAGAACGTGGACGAAATGCTGAAAAGCACCAACCCCAACGTGCAGCGCCTGCTGGGCGTGACCCCGGGCATGGGCAAGAACCTGGGCGTGGATGACAAGTGGGCCTACAACATCATCAAGCGCATCGGCAACTACGGCGAAAGCTACGAGAAAAACCTGGGCGAGAGCAGCCCGCTGAAGCTGCCGCGCGGCCTGAACGCCTCGTATCGCGATGGCGGCCTGATTTACGGCTGGCCAGTGCGCTAGCGCCACGGCGCCGATGACGGCGCCCACCGCATGCATCGGGACGCCTGCCTTTGCCGGCGTCCCTTTTTTTGACCACTGGAAACCACTGCGGCAACGCGCGCCGTCTATGATGGCTGGGCGCCGAGTCCGCCCAAATGCGTTACTCTCCCCACCCCAACCGATTTCCCGCAAGGAGCCTCTCATGGCAAAAGCCGCCGCCCGCCACATCCTGGTCTCGACCGAAGCCAAGGCCAACGAACTGAAGACCGCCATCGAGAACGGCGCCGACTTCGCCCAGGTGGCGAAGGAAAACTCCAGCTGCCCGTCCAGCCGCGACGGCGGCAACCTGGGCACCTTCGGCCGTGGCGAGATGGTCAAGGAATTCGACGCCGTGGTGTTCAGCGCCCCGGTCGGCGAGGTCCAGGGCCCGGTCAAGACGCAGTTCGGCTACCACCTGGTCGAAGTGACCAGCCGCCAGGACTGAGCCGTCCCGCAGCGACAGCAAAACGCCGCCAGGAGCGATCCTGGCGGCGTTTTTCATTGCGCCCGGCCTATTGCCGCGCCTGGAACAGCTCCGGGTCGAACGGCTCGGGCTGCGCCAGCACGGCCAGCGCCCCGACGATAAGCGCGTACATGCCCTGCGCGAACTCCGCCTCGACCTGGGCCTCTTCGGTGGCGCGGTCCGGCCTGGCGGCGGGCTCTTCCCCCGCCACCGAATACACCGTGTCGGCCACGGCGATGCAGTGGAACGCCACCGTCGCCAGCAGCACGCGCGCCTGGTCCGGCGGCACGCCGTAGACGCGCGCGACCTCCGTCTGGTGGCCGTGGATCTTGGCCATCATGGGCTGGGTCGTGACCGACGGGCGCAGCAGGTACGGCGCCAGTCCGGGATGCGTCTTGACCATGTCGCGCAGCGAGATGACCAGCGCGACCAGGTAGTCCCTCAGTTCGGGATGGGTATCGGCGCCGGCATGCGGCACCGGCCAGCGGGTGAAGATCTCCTCGGCCACCATCAGCTTGAGCGCCTCCAGGCTTTCCACCCGCTTGTACAGCGCCATGTGGCTCACCCCCAGCGCGGCGGCGACATTGACGAAGCTGACGTTCGGCAGGCCGACGGCGATGCCGGCATCGGCAATCCGTTCACGCGTGATGGTGCGCGGGCGTCCGCGAGCCGCGGGCGGGGTGTCGGGGGGCATGGAGTCTCCGTGTGATGGGCGGCAACCCGGGGTTCTGCCGCGCCAGCCTCTGAACGGGGAGTTTACTTCGCCGGCCGAATTAGTTTAGTATTCGTAAACTAATTCATCTAATTAGTTCAGATTCTCATTTACATCTGCGTTTCCA
This sequence comes from Achromobacter sp. 1011811831, assembly GCF_059760905.1. NCBI lineage: Bacteria > Pseudomonadati > Pseudomonadota > Betaproteobacteria > Burkholderiales > Alcaligenaceae > Achromobacter > Achromobacter sp. 1011811831. Next base: position 85,555 of record NZ_JCBANG010000006.1, on the reverse strand, counting down.
TGACTATCCCACCCCAGCCTCCGGGGGGCGACCGGGCGGGAAACCCGCCAATTCCGTATTCCTGGATGCCCCTGTTCCATGAGCGCTCGTGACGCGGCCGCGGCCGGCCCAAACCCTCCCTCCCCGATCCGCTGGGCCCTGGCGCCCATCCGCGCCCGCCTGATGCTGGCGGCGGCGCTGGCCGCGACCGGCACCGCGCTGACGCTGGCGCCGCTGGCGGGCATGGTCCGGATCGCGCAGATCGCCCTGGGCGGCGCCGGCGGCGACATCTGGACGCTGGTCATCGCCAGCGTGGCCAGCCTGTTCGCGGGCATGGCGCTGATCCTGGCCGGCGAACTGGCCGCCCACCTGGCCGACAACCGCCTCACCCATCACCTGCGCCTGGCCGCCGCGCGGCGGCTGTCCCGGGTACCGCTGGGCTGGTTCACGCAGCGCGCCTCGGGCGAGGTCAAGCAGGTGCTGCAGGACGACATCGCCACCCTGCACAGCCTGACCGCGCACTTCTACACCGCCGTGGGACGCGCGGCGGGCGCCATCGTCGCGTCGGCGGCCTACCTGTTCGCCATGGACTGGCGCCTGGCCATCGTCGCGCTGCTGCCGTTTCCGGGCTTCTTCCTGTTCCTGCGCCGCGCCATGAAGGCCAGCGGCGCGCATATGCAGGAATTCGTGGAACGGCTCGGCCGCATCAACAGCGCCACGGTCGAGTTCGTCAACGGCATACCCGTGATCAAGGCCTTCGGCGACAGCGGCCGCGCGCATGGCGGCTATCGCGAGGCGGTCGACGGTTTCGCCCGCGCCTTCGCCGCCTTCGCGCGCCCGCTGGTGGGCACCATGGCCCATGCCCACGCGATGATCGCCCCGGTGACGGTGCTGGGCCTGGTGCTGGCCTTCGGCCTGCTGTACGCGCATCTGGGCTGGATGGCGCCGCTGGACGTGCTGCCCTTCGCGCTGGTCGCGCCGGGCATCTGCGCGCCGATGCTGCTGCTGCACACGCTGCTGCATGACCTGGGCGGCGCGGCCGGCGCGGCCCAGCGCGTGCAGGCGCTGCTGCAAACGCCCACGCTGGACGTCCCCGCGCCCGGCCAACAGCAGCAGCCCGACGGCCAGGAAATCCGCTTCGAGGACGTCAGCTACGCCTACGGCCCGGACCATCAGGCGCTGTCGAACCTCAGCTTCACGCTCGCGCCCGGCACGGTCACCGCCGTCGTCGGTCCGTCAGGCGCGGGCAAATCCACGCTGGCGCGGCTGCTGCTGCGCTTCTTCGACCCCACCAGCGGCCGCATCACGCTGGGCGGCGCCGACCTGCGACAGCTCGACAGCACGGCGCTGTACCGCCGCATCGGCTTCGTGCTGCAGGACGTGCGCCTGATCCACGCCAGCGTGCGCGACAACATCGCGCTGGGCCGGCCCTCGGCCAGCCAGGCAGAGATCGAGGACGCCGCGCGCACCGCCAACATCCACGAACGCATCCTGGCGCTGCCGCGCGGCTACGACTCCGTGGTCGGCGAAGACGCCCTGCTGTCGGGCGGCGAACGCCAGCGCGTGAGCATCGCGCGCGCCGTGCTGCTGGATCCGCCCGTGCTGGTGCTGGACGAGGCCACGGCCGCCGCCGATGCCGGCAATGAAGTCGCGATCCAGGACGCCCTGTCGCGCTTCGCGCGGGGCCGCACGCTGCTGGTGATCGCGCACCGGCTCGACACCGTGATGCACGCCGACCGCATCCTGGTACTGGACGGCGGCGTCATCGCCGAACACGGCACGCATGCGCAACTGCTGGCGCAACAGGGCCGCTACGCGCGCCTCTGGGCCATGGGCGGCTACGAGGCGCCCGCGCATCTCCCGGAATTCCCATGCTGAAAACCTTCCTGCAACTGCTGGGCGAAGACGCGCCCGTCTTTCGCCGCTATGCCTGGATGGCCGTGGCGCATGGCCTGCTCTGCGGGCTGACCATCGCCGCGCTGGCGCCGCTGCTCTCGCGGCTGCTGGCCGGCGACCTCGGCGGCGCCGCGCGCTGGCTGGCCGCGCTGCTGACTGGCGTGGTCGCCTGCTGGGCGTGGCGCCGCCGGGTTGAACAGGCCGGCGTGCGCGTCGGCACCACGGTGCTGCAAACCGCGCGCCACCGCCTGGGCGACCATGTGGCCAGCCTGCCGGTAGGCTGGTTCACGCCGCAGAACACGGCGCGCCTGTCCCACATCGTCACGCAAGGCACGATGGCCGTGGCCCAATTGCCCGCGCACGTGTTCACGCCGGTGATCGGCGGCCTGGTGACGCCCTTCGTCATCGTCGCCGCCTTGTTCGCCCTTCACTGGCAGCTGGGGCTGATCGCGCTGGCGGCGCTGCCGCTGCTGGCCGGCGTGCTGTTCCTGACCGGCCGGCTGGCGCGGCACGCGGACGGCGCGTTCCATGAACGCTACGCCGGCGCCAGCCAGCGCATGGTGGAGTTCTCGCAGGCGCAATCGGTGCTGCGCGCCTTCAATGGCGAAGGCGGCGGCATGCGCTTCCTGGAGCAGGCGGTGGACAGGCAACGACAATCGGCGACGCGGCTGATCTTCCTGTCCTCGCTGGCGGCGGTGCTGAACGTATGGGCGATCCAGGCCGTGTTCGCCGCGCTGCTGGTCGCGGCGGCCGTGTGGCTGAACGGCAGCCTGGGCGGCGCCATGGCGACGCCTGACGTGATCGGCGCCATCGTCGCCCTGCTGCTGGTGGGACGCTATATCGATCCGTTGCTGGAAGTGGCCGGCTACGGCGACGCGCTGCGCGGCGCGCGCGGACAGCTCGACGCGATCCGCGACCTGTTCGCTGTCCAGCCGCTGCCCGAGACGGACGCGCCCCGGGCGCCGAGCGACGCCGCCATCGAGCTGCGCGGCCTGCATTTCCGCTACGCGCCCGACGCGGCCGAGGTGTTGCGCGGCATCGATCTGCGCATCGCGCCGGGCAGCATGACCGCGCTGATCGGCCCGTCGGGGTCGGGCAAGACCACGCTGGCGCGGCTGATCGCGCGCTTCTTCGACGCCAGCCAGGGCAGCGTGCTGATCGGCGGCGTCGACGTGCGCAGGATGTCAGGCGCGCAACTGGCCGGCCAGCTCAGCCAGATCTTCCAGGACAGCTATCTGTTCACGGGCAGCATCGCCGACAACATCCGCATCGGCAAGCCCGGCGCCACCGAGGCCGAGCTCATGCAAGCCGCGCGCCAGGCCGGCGTGACGGAGATCGTCGCGCGCCTGCCGCAAGGCATGGACACCCCGGTCGGCGAGGGCGGCGCGCGGCTGTCGGGCGGCGAACGCCAACGCATCGCCATCGCCCGCGCGCTGCTCAAGGACGCTCCCATCCTGCTGGTGGACGAGGCGACCGCGGCGCTGGACGCCGAGAACCAGCACGTCATCGCCGAGACGCTGGCGCGCCTGCGCGGCCGCTGCACGCTGGTCGTGATCGCGCACCAGCTGTCCACCGTGGCGATGGCCGACCAGATCGTGGTGCTGGAAGACGGCCGCGTCGTCGAACAAGGCGCGCCGACGCAACTGCGCGAACGCCAGGGCCGCTATGCCGAGTTCCTGGCCCAGCGCCAGGCGGCCAAGGGCTGGCGCATCACGGCGACCGACGGAGCGCGGCCCTGATGCGTCTGCGCCTGTCCCTGCTGCTGCTCGCATTGAGCTGCGCGTCGGTGCTGATCGGCGCGCGGCAGATGGAATGGCAACAGCTTTTTTCGATGTCGGGCGACGCCTGGCTGACGCTGACCGCCAGCCGGCTGCCGCGCCTGGCGGCGCTGGTGCTGACCGGCGTGGGCCTGTCCGTCTGCGGCGTGATCCTGCAGCACATCGTGCGCAACCGCTTTGTCGAGCCCGGCACATCCGGCGGGCTGGACGCCGCCAAGCTCGGCATCCTGGTGTCGCTGACGCTGGCGCCGGCCGCCGGCACCGCCAGCCGCATGCTGTTCGCGCTGGCCTTCTGCTTCGCGGCCAGCATGGTCTATGTCGCCATCATCCGCCGCATCAAGTTCCGCAACACGGTGCTGGTGCCCGTCGTCGGCCTGATGTATGGCAGCGTGCTCAGCGCCATCGCCGAGTTCTACGCCTACCGCCACAACATCCTGCAAAGCATGCAGGGCTGGCTGCTGGGCGATTTCTCGCGCGTGGTGCAGGGCCGCTACGAAATCCTCTACCTGGTGCTGCCCGTGGTCGCGCTGGCCTATCTGTACGCGCACCGCTTCACCGTGCTGGGCATGGGCGAGGAAATGGCCGCCAGCCTGGGCCTGGGCTACGCCGCCACGGCCGCGCTGGGGCTGGTGCTGGTGGCGGTGACGGTGTCCGCCAGCGTGATCGTGGTGGGCGCGATTCCCTTCATCGGGCTGGTGGTGCCCAATCTGGTCGCGATGCGCTATGGCGAGAACCTGGGCCGCACGCTGCCCATCGTCGCGCTGGGCGGCGCCTCGCTGCTGCTGGCCTGCGATATCGTCGGCCGCCTGCTGATGTACCCGTTCGAAGTGCCGATCGGCCTGACGGCCGGCGGCGTGGGCGGCGTGCTGTTCCTGATACTGATCCTGCGGGGGCTGCGATGAGGCGCGTCTCCCGCCTGTGGCTGATCCTGGCGGCGGTGGCCGCGCTGGCGGCGGTATTCGTGCTGGCGGGTTCCGGCCTGGACATTGGCTACGTGATCCCGAAGCGGCTGGTCCGGCTGGCCGCCATCGTCGTCGGCGGCGTCTGCGTGGCGCTGTCGGCCATCGTGTTCCAGACGCTGGTGAACAACCGCATCCTGACGCCGGCCATCATGGGCTACGAGGCGGTCTACCTGCTGTGGCAGTCGCTGCTCCTGCTGCTGGCCGGCGCGCAGGCCCAGGCGGCGCTGGGCGCGGGCGGCGGCTTCCTCGTGTCGCTGCTGCTGATGCTGGCCTACTCCTGGGGCATCCATCGCTGGCTGCTGCGCGGCGGCCGCAACGACGTGTACCTCCTGCTGCTGGTCGGGCTGGTGCTGACGATGGTGATCGGCACCTTCACGCAGTTCGTGCAGCTGCGCATCAGCCCGGGCGAATTCGCCGTGTTCCAGGGCCTGAGCTATGCCTCGTTCAACCGCGCGCGGCCCGACACGCTGCTCTATGCCGCGCTGGCCGTGGCGGCCGTCTGCCTGGCCTGCCGCAAATCGCTGCCGGTGCTGGACGTGCTGGCGCTGGGCCGCGAACAGTCCCTGTCGCTGGGCGTGGACCATCCGCGCCATGTGCGGCGCTACCTGGCGCTGATCGCCGTGCTGGTGGCGGTGTCGACCAGCCTGATCGGGCCGACGGCCTTCATGGGCATCTTCGTCGCCAACATCGCCTATGCGCTGGCGGGCAGCGTCAGGCATCGGATCGTGCTGCCGCTGGGCTGCGCCATCGCGATCGCCATCTTCCTCGCCGCCCAGCTGCTGGTCGAGCATGTCTTCAACTACAAGACCACCGTCAGCATCCTGGTGAACCTGGTGTGCGGCGCGTACTTCCTGGCGCTGACGGTCCGCGCCCGAGGCACCTCATGATCGCCGTCCGCAATCTCCACAAAGCCTATGGCGCCAAGACGGTGCTGGCCGACGTCAGCTGCGAATTCCCCGCCGGCCGCGTCACCTCGCTGATCGGCCCCAACGGCGCCGGCAAGTCCACCCTCTTGATGCTGATGGCGCGGCTGCACGCGCCCAGCCAGGGCCAGATCCTGCTGGACGGCCGCGACGCCGGCGCCATCCGCATCGCCGACTACGCCAGGCGCGTGGCCACGCTGCGCCAGTCGCCGGGCTTCAACCTGCGCCTGACGGTGGACGAGCTGGTCGCCTTCGGCCGCTTCCCATACAGTCGCGGCGCGCTGACCGCCCAGGACCGCAAGGCCATCGACGAGGCCATCGCCTTCCTGGACCTGGCGCCGCTGCGCCAGTCCTACCTGGACGAACTGAGCGGCGGCCAGCGCCAGATGGCCTTCCTGGCCATGACCATCGCGCAGCAGACCGACGTGCTGCTGCTGGACGAGCCGCTGAACAACCTGGACATGAAGCACGCGGTGCAGATCATGCGCGCGCTGCGCCGCCTGTGCGACGAGCATGGGCGCACCGTGATCCTGGTGATCCACGACATCAATTTCGCGGCCAACTATTCCGATCACATCGTGGCGCTCAAGCATGGCGCGCTGCGTTTCAGCGGCCCGGTCGACGAGGTCGTTACCGAGCCGCGGCTGGGCGAACTGTACGACCTGGATTTCGAGATCGTGCCGAACGGACGCGGCCGTCTCTGCAATTACTTCACCCCCTCTGGAGCATGAGCGTGTACTGGAAGATCAAGCGCCGGGCAGCGGCATCGGCAATGGTTGTGGCGGCCGTCCTGGCAGGTTGCGGCGACGGCCCCGCAGAAGCGCCGAAAGCCGCGAAGGCGCTGGCCGCGCCCGTCACGGTCAAGCACCAGCTGGGCACCACCACGGTCGCCAATGTGCCGCGCAAGGTCGCGGTGCTGGACATGAACGAGGCCGATTTCCTCGACCAGCTCGGCGTGCCGATCGCCGGCATGACCAAGGACTATGTGCCGCACTTCCTGTCCAAATACAAGGACGCGCCCGACGTGCAGGACCTGGGCGCCATCGTGCAGCCCAACCTGGAACGCGTGCACGCGCTCAAGCCCGACCTGATCCTGATCACGCCGATCCAGGCCAATCATTATCAGGAGCTGGCCGAAATCGCGCCCACGCTGCATTTCGACGTGGACTACAAGAACAGCCAGCGCACCCACATCGCCACCGTGAAGCAGCACCTGCTGACGCTGGGCCGCATCTTCGACAAGGAAGCGCTGGCGCGGCAAAAGGCCGCCGAGCTGGACGCCAAGGTGGAAGAAGCCCGGCGCGTGACCGCCGGCCGCCCCGAGAAGGCCATGATCGTGATGCACAACAACGGCGCCTTCAGCGCGTTCGGCGTGCAGTCGCGCTATGCCTTCGTGTTCGACGCCCTGGGCGTGCAGCCCGCCAGCACCGCCGTCGAGACCAGTCTGCACGGCCAGCCGATATCCAGCGAGTTCATCCAGGAGGCCAATCCCGACATCCTCTACGTGGTGGACCGCAGCGCCGTAATGGAGCGCCGTCCCGTCATGGACGCCGAGCGCATGGCCAACCCGCTGCTGCGCCAGACCAATGCCTGGAAGAACGGCCGCGTGGTGTTCGTCGACGCCGACGCCTGGTACATCACCGCCGCCAGCGTGACCTCGCTGAAGCTGCTGATCGATGACGTGATCAAGGGCTATCAACGCTGACCCGGCATCGGGTCCCTGGCTTCCCGCTATTCGCTTTCTTGTCCGGCTCCGGCCGGCAACCGCTACCCCGTTTCGAACGAAAGGAAACTGGCATGACCACACTCGGCCATACACAACGCACCGCCCGGTCCGCCGGACAGGCGGCGCACTCCCGCAACGGCCTGCCCGCGCCGCGCGCCACCGCGCTGTTGCTGGGCCTGACGTTGGGCGCACTGGCGTCCTCCGCGCTGGCGCAGACGAGCGGCAGCGCGGCACCGGCCTCGACGGAGGCGGCAACCCTGGCGCCCATCAAGGTGCAAGGGCATGCCGAGGAAGTCGGCGCCTACGCCGGCGGCCAGGTGGCGACCGGCGGCCGCGTCGGGCTGCTGGGCGACAAGGACTTCATGGAGACGCCGTTCAACACCATCAGCTACACGGACAAGTTCATCGCGGACCGGCAGGCTCGGGATATCACCGACGTGATTTCCGCCACCGATCCCACCGTGTTCAGCAACGGCCAGACCGGCGCCATCAACGAGTTCTATTACATCCGTGGTTTCTCATCGGCCATCGGCGACGTTTCCTTCGGCGGGCTGTACGGCATCTCGCCCTACTACCGGGTCTCGCCCGAGATGTTCGAGCGCATCGACGTGCTGAAGGGCCCGTCCGCGCTGCTCAACGGCATGCCGCCCGGCGGCTCCGTCGGCGGCAGCGTCAACCTGGTGCCCAAGCGCGCCGGCGACGATCCGCTGGCGCGCCTGACAGGCACCTATATGTCCGACGCGCAGTTCGGCACCCATGTGGACCTGGGCCGGCGCTTCGGCGACAACAAGCAGTTCGGCATCCGCTTCAACGGCGTGTACCGCGACGGCGAAGGCGCGATCAACAACCAGAAGCACAAGTCGCAGCTGGGGTCGCTGGGCCTGGACTGGCGCGGCGAGCGCGCCCGCGTCTCGGCCGACCTGTACAGCAGCGAAGACCGCGTCAAGGGCCAGACGCGCGGCATCAGCCTGGCGCCCGGCATCGCCGTGCCCAGGCCGCCCAAGCCCGACACGCTGCTGAACCCGGACTGGGCCTTCGTCGAGACCAAGGATAAGGGCGCTGTCATCCGCGGCGAGTACGACATCAGCGACCGGCTCATGGCCTATGCGGCCTTCGGCGCCAGCAAGACCAACTACAAGCAGAACGGCGCGATCTCGGCCCAGGTGCTGAACCCGGCCGGCGACTTCAAGACGGTCATGGGCCAGCTGGCCTTCGATGTGGAGAAACGCTCGGGCGAACTGGGCCTGAAGGGCAAGCTCGACACCGGTCCGGTCAAGCATCAATGGGCCTTGAACGCCACCCACTACTCGCACACGCAGAACGACTACGGCCGCCGCAGCGTGCCGGGCGCGGACTGGACCACCAACATCTATCACCCGGTCTGGGGCGATGCGCCCGCCTTCATCGCGCCACACATCTCCAAGACCAAGCTGCGCCTGGCCAGCTACGGCCTGGCCGACACGATGTCGTTCGCCGAGGACCGCGTGCAGCTGACGCTGGGCGTGCGCCGCCAGCAGGTGATCAGCGACACCTACAACATCAAGACCGGCGACCGCACCTCGCGCTATGACGAAAGCGCGACCACGCCGGCCGCCGCGATCCTGGTCAAGGTCACAGACCGCGTGTCGGTCTACGCCAACTACATCGAAGGCCTGAGCCAGGGCGCCACCGCGCCCATGACGGCGGCCAACGCCGGCGATGTGTTCGCGCCCTACAAGACCAAGCAGAAGGAAATCGGCCTGAAGCTGGACCTGGGCGACTTCGCCCACACCGTCAGCCTGTACGAGATCAAGCGTCCAAACGGCTACACCGATCCATACACCAACGTCTTTTCCTTCGGCGGCGAACAGCGCAACCGTGGCGTGGAATGGAGCTTCTTCGGCACGCCGTGGACCGGCCTGCGCCTGATGGGCGGCGTGGCCTACGTCGACCCCGAGCTCACCAAGACCGCCGGCGGCGTCAACCAGGGCAAGACCGCCACCGGCGTACCCAAGCTGCAGGGCAAGCTGGGCGTGGAATGGGACGTGCCCGCCGTGCAGGGCTTCACGCTCACCGCCAACGCAACCGCCGCGACCAAGCAGTACATCAGCGCCGACAACTCGCTGTCGGTGCCGGGACGCGTGGTCTATGACGTGGGCGCGCGCTACGCCACCACGGTCGGCAACCACCCCGTGACCTTGCGCGCCAACGTGCTGAACGTGACCAACAAGGCCTACTGGGGCATGCCGCAGCTGACCAGCCTGGGCCTGGGCGCGCCGCGCACGTTCATGCTGTCGGCGACGGTGGATTTCTAGGCACGAGCGCAAGCGCTCCGTCGGCGCCCCTGGGCCGACGGCCGGGCATGTCGCCGGCATGGGTCTGCTGCGGGATGGCCGCAATGCTGGCTTTCCGCCGTCCCCAACCTCCGGTCGGGACGGTCCGCGCTACGCCTGGTCCTCCGAGTAGATCCCCGCCGAGATCGTGGCGCTGCCCACGATCATCTCGCCGTAGATCACGGGCACGGGGTTGCCCTGCGCCGTGGTGTTGACCGGGCCGTTGAAGTTGTAGGAAGCGCCGTTGTCCGGACCGTCCTTGACGCTGAGCAGGCGCTGCTGCGGCGTCAGCAGCTGCGCCACGCCGCTCAGCGCCATGGCCGCGCCCATGGACGCCAGCCCGGCGGACCACGTGGCGGTGGTGCCGGACCACATGGCCACGTTCAGCCCGGGAATGAAGCTGGCCGCGATCATGGCCACGCCCAGGATCACCTGGAACAGGCCGCCGCGCTTGGCGCCGGCCGGCATCGGCGCGATGCGGATCTCGTCCTGCCCGGCAGGCAGGCCGAGTTCGTCCTCGGCCAGGTTGCGCCGGCCGATGAAGCAGGCATAGCGCACGCCCTTGTCGCCGCTGTCCAGCATGCGCCGCTCGAAGCCGGGCAGCAGCGCGCACAGGGCGCGCACGGCTTCGGCGGCGCTGCCGACGGCCAGGCGGTGCAGGCGGCCGAATTCGGCGCCCAGGGCGCCGTAGAGGCGGATGGTTTTGAGGGCCGGCGTCATGGTGTGCCAGGCTCCGCGTTGCCGGCCGTGACCAATGGCGCGGGCGCATGCCATTCGCCGCCGGCGCGCCGCCAGCCGATGCCGCAGTGCGACGGGAAGTCGCGCAGCAAGGTCATGCCCTGGGGCGGCTCGTAGGCGCGGTCCGGAGACAGCATGATGGCGTTGACGGCCAGGCCGTCGTGATCCAGCAGCAGCGCGATCAGCGCCGCGCCGGCCGCGTTGCCAGCGCTCGTGGCGGGATCATGGGTAGGCGTGTTTTCTTGTGTCATTCAATACTCCAGGATGACGATGCCGGAGCGACCTGCCGCGCCAGCCGCGTAATTGCCATTGGCGGCGCCACGCGAGCCGCCGCCTCCTCCACCGCCCGCGCCCCAGGCACGGGAATGCGGCGGATAACCGGCGCCGCCGGCATAGTCGAGCGAACCCGATCGATGTCCGCCGGCCCCCCCTGCGCCAAATGGCGAGAACCCACCGCCGCCGCCATTGCCGGGCGGAGAGGCATAACCGCTCAAGCCTGCGAACCAAGCGGTGCCGGTACCGCCTGGCTGCCCGCCGCCCGCGCCCGAAACACCGCCGAAGGTATACGAGGCGCGACCGCCTCCGCCCCCGCCAGACAGGCTTTTCAGCACGGAGGCGCCTTGCTGGATCAGGGTTTGGCCACCCGCTGTGCCGTCGGTGGTAGAACTGCCGGTACCTCCGCCGGCGCCGATGGTGATGGCCAGAGGAATGCCGGGCGCGACGGCCAGTTCGCCTTCGTAGTATTCACCGGCGCCACCGCCCGCGCCGCCGCCGGAGCCAATGTAGACCGTGCCATAGCTGGGGGTGTTCTCGGTCGCGCCTTGATGCGAATACGCCCCGCCTCCGCCGCCGCCGATCGCGCGGACAAACACCCGGCGCACATAGGCAGGCACCGGCACCGAACCCGACGCCGTGATCTCGAGCCGGGTATTGCGCTGTCCCGGTTTCAGGTAATAGCCGGCGGGCGCGGCGGCATCCCATGCCATCCAGCCGATGCCGTCCACATAGACCTCGCCGGCGTCCGCCTTCGGCAGCTGGGCAACGCCGCTGAGGCCGCCCGAGATCCGCCACGCCCCCCAGGCGCCGGCCGCGCCGTCCCCGGAGCGCGTGTACATGCCGGGCTTGGCCGCCGGCCCCGCGTCCAGCAGCGCCGTCTGCAGCACGCGGCCGGTCGATGCCACGGCGGTGTAGAGCACGCCAGCGGCGGGCGCGGCGGGCGGGAAGTTCAGTCCCGCCGTCATCGTCTCTCCGGCGTCCCAGGTGTAGTAGCTCTCGCCCAGGTAGCAGCGGTTCAGGTCCACACCCGCGCCCGCCAGCCGCACATGGGTCATGTAGCTGCCGCTGGCTTCGTTGATGTCCTCCGTGGTCGCGATCTTCTTCCACGGCGTCCAGCTCTCGCCCACCAGCGAGCGCGTGTACGCGCTGTTCGAATTCAGCGCCCGATAGACCTGCACGGCGCCGGACACGGGCTGGTCGCCCTGCCCCGCCGCCGACAGTACCTCCAGCTGCCCGGCCTGGGCCACCGGGAAATGCTTGCCGGCGCTGGCGGCGGAAATGGACGCCACCGTGTACAGGCCGCGCAGCGCGTAGTTGTCCAGGTCGGCCTCGGCGGGCAGCGGGCCCATGTAGGGCAAGGCATGCGCGCGCAGGGGCTTGAGCAATTGCACGGCGGGCACGGCGCCGTCCTCGTCCAGCGCGGCGATGCCCTTCGGCGCGCCGCGATAGGCGCGGATCCAGTCCTGATCCACGGCCTCGGCCCAGGCCGACCATGACCGGTCCACGCCGCGCACGCGCCAATAGCGCTGCGGCGCCTGGCTGGCGCCTGCGTCGGCGGTATAGGCCTGCAACACGGCATCGCCCGCGGCCTGGACTTCCAGGAAACCGGCGCGCGGCGCGGGATAGTGCGCGCCCGCCGCCGCGCCGGCGTCCGCTTCCTGACGGTAGGCGCCCGGCGCGACGGTGCCGTCCAGGTCATGGGCGGCCAGCGGCAGGCTGGCGGCGCGCAGCGGCGAAACCTGGGCCTGCGGAACGAGGCCCTGCCCGTCCAGCGTGGCCACGCCCAGCGCGACACCCTTCTGCGCGGCGGGAATGGCGGCGGCCGCAAGGGCCTGCACGGCCAGCAGGTCGGATTGCTCAGCCGCGCGCGACCAGGCGGTCCACGCGCCCGCGTGCCAGACGCGCCAAAAGATATGCGGCGCCACGGCGGTGCCGGCGCCGTCGCTGATGTAGACCTGATAGCGCAGCGCGCCGGTGTTCCACACGCGCAGCAGACCGGCGCGCGGCAGCGGATAGTTCTTGCCGCTGGCAGCGCGCTCGTCGGCGTTCTGGTAGTACACGCCGGTATCGGCCAGTGCGTTCAGGTCCGTGCCGGGCTCGTCCAGCGGCCGGGCGATGGCCTGGCTTTCCAGCAGCCCGATCGCCGGGCCAATGGCCTGGAAGTTCTGGTTGATGCGATCGAAGGCGGTGCGGTGCGCATCGCCGGTGTGATCGTTCGGCGACTGGCCGATGTTGATGGTGTCGAGTTTCTTCATGAAGTGCCCTGTAATTCGCCCGCGCGCCGGCGCGAAGGCTGGCTGACGCCGGACGAAAAAAAACCCGCTAAGCGGGCGGGTGCTCGTTCGCGGGGCCGGAACTGCCGGCCGCCTGGACGGGTTTGGGATATCGCTGCTTGACGCGCTGGCAGTCATCCACCCATTGCTGCACCGACGCCGGCAACGGCTGGCCGGCATCGCGAAGATGGCAGGCGAATTTCATGATGGCGTCGAGCTGGTCGCCGATGGCGGGGTAGGCCCGCGCGCGCAGGGGCGCGTAGGGCTCGCTATGCCGGATTTTCAATGGTGAACTCCTTGTCGAGGTAGGGCCAGGCTTGGACCGATACGCGGTAGCTTCCCGGTTGATCGAATTCCAGTTCGGCCATTTCCGTGGTCGCTTCGTATCGGCGGTTGTTGATCAGGATCTCGCAAGGCACCGGAAGACTGCTCAAAACCCGGTCTTGCAGAATCGCCGGATTGTCCAATCTCGGCACTACCTGACCATCACGAACGTAGTGCGTACTGCCGTCGACAGCCCCCTCGACATGGCCAATCGCCTGATTCAAATTTGCGACATCGTCAATCAGGTCCTGCTGCAAGGAACACATACTGAAAATGCGCCCGTCCGCGTCATAGAGAGAGAAGGTTTTCATCGCAAAAGTCCCATCAAAGCGATATCCCCGGAGGCATATCCATAGCCATCTCCGGGACGAGGAAACGTAACAGTCAAGGTGTAGGTTCCAGGATCCAAGGACCTGCTCAACCAGGATGCAGGCGCAATGCCGCTGAAGCCAAAATTGGAAGACCAGACTCCGTGCGGATTGTTCTCCCATCGATAGTCGCCCGAAAAGTTGTGATTCTGCATGACCAAAATCCGCGCAGGCACATTGAGCGAAATAGAAACCGAAGCGGTCGTTGTTCCTGAATACACGCCCATCTTCAGAGAAAAACTGACCGAGTTGTTCACCACTACCGCGCCACTGGCAATGCGCAGCGTATCCACCTGAGCAATACCGATGTTCGCGGTCTTGATGTATGCATCCGTCAGGGTGGCCATCTTTGCGGTCAGGGAACCCGCATTGAGACGATCCACGTTCAGGTAGCCGGCGTTGATCTTCTCGGCGTCCAGGTTGCGAACCATCGCGTTCGTGATCCGCCCAGTCCCGATCACCGCATCATTGATCACCGTCTGCCCGTTCTCGATCACGAACGGCGTCGTGACCGCGCCGTTGGCCAGGCTCAGGAAACCGAAGCGGTCGGCCAGGAAATACACCGAGCTTTGTACCTGACCGTCGGGATTGGTGTATGCCCCCAGCGACATGCCTGCCGCATAGACCTTGTTGTCCTGCGTGACCTGGGCCTTGACGCTCCACGTGGCCTTGAGCTTGCCGTCCAGGCCGGCCAGCGCCGTGCGCGATTCCTGCACGCCGGCGGCCGCGCCATTGGCTACCGCCAGCGTGGTGTCCACCCGCGTGGCCAGCGCCCCGTCGGCGTCGACCCGCTCCGTCTTCTCGGCCGTGATCGCGGCGCGCGCCTGGTCCAGGCCGGTGGTCAGCCCATCGATGGTCGAGGTCAGTTCCTGCGCCAGCTGGTCCCGCTTGATCTGGCCGTTCAGGTATTCCAGGATCTCGCTGGCCTGCCAGCTGGCCTCGCCCATCACGCCCTGTCCGTCCGGATACCAGGCGCCGATCTCGCCGTTCAGGGCGACGATGCGGCCCCAGAAGTAGAAACGCTTGCCGGCGGACAGGCCAGATAAAGTGTGCGCGTTCTGCGGAAAGGCGAAATCCCCCAGCTTGATCGCGCTGGCGCGGTCATTGGTCGGGCCGTACCAGATCTCGGTGCGCTGCGCGGTGAAGCGCCCTTCCGGAAAGCCCCAGCGCAGGCCGATGCCGAACACCTGCGATTGCGTGGCCAGCTGGGCCAGCGCCGGCGGCGGCGCCAGGTCGCCCTGGAGCTGGGTCTCGGTCGAGCTGGCCCAGACCGAGGACACGTCGGCGACGTTGATGGCGCGCACCCGCGCCACATAGGCGCCGGCGCGGATGTCGGGCAGTTCCAGCGTCAGCGAGCCGGTGCGACCGGCCTCGACCCAATCGGAATTGTCGCGGCGCCACTGCACGTGGTAGGCCACGGCGGACGGCGCGGCGGCCCACGAGATCTCGGCCACGTGACGCGCGATGCCCTGGTCGATGACCGAGCGCGAGGCCAGCCGGATGTTCTGCGGCGCGGCCTGCACCGACGGCGGCACGACCGTGATGGGCTTGGGATCCAGCCGCGTGCCGAAGTCCACATTGTCGAACTTGCCGGGCTCGTGCTGGATGGCGGAAATCTCGGCCACCAGCCCTTCCTTGCGCTTGACGGCAAGCACGCGGAAGGTCTGCGCCGACAGCGCCTCGGATTCCAGCGTCCACACGCACTCGGCCTGCGGCGCCTGCGAGAACGGCGCGGTGACGGTGATGTGCAGCACCGCGCCGGGCAGGCCCACCAGGTCGGCGGTCAGCTCGGTGGTGTCCACGGTGAACTCGGTGTTGTCCGCGGTGAGCCCGGTGCCCACCGCGCCCGCCACCACGCGCGTCTCGGACACGCCGCTGGGCAGGTTGACGGTCAGCCGGTCGCCGTGGCGCACGCCCAGCTCCGCGTCCACCGTGACCACGGTGGTCGTGGCCTCGCGGATGCGGCCGCCGATGCGGCGGCCGGCCAGGTGCTGGTCGGCGACGCGGATGATGCTGCCGGGACGCACGCGGCAGGCGTCCAGGCCCACCGAGAACGTGACCGAGCGCGTTTCCAGGTTGGAGGTCAGCAGCATCCACTTACCGACGCGATGCGCCTGGCCGCGCGAGGTGCAGCCAAAGCCCGTTACCTCGACCTGCTGGATGCCGTAGCGCGCGATGCCCTCGCGGTTCTCGACGTACTCGACCTTCTGCCGGCCCATCTCGGACAGGTCGTTCCACGACACCAGCGCCACCGTGTAGCGGGTGCCCAGGGCCGAGCCCACGTAGCTGAACTTGCCATCCACCACGTTGGCCGACGAGTAGGTATAGACCGGGTCGGACGGCATGTCGGCGGCCGCGAACACCGAGGCATTGGCCCAGTAGGCCATGCCTCGGAAAATGGACGCGAAGTCCTGCACCACGCGGTAGGCGTCGGCGGCCTGCTGCAGGTAGACGTTGCAGGTGAAGCGCGGTTCCTTGCCGCCGAAGCCGTCGTCGACCAGCTCGTCGCAGTAGCGGCCGATCTGGTACAGGCCCCACTTGTCGAGCCAGCCGGCCGGCACGCGCGTGCCCAGGCCGTAGCGGTCGTTGCTGATCAGGTCGTGGAAGACCCAGGCCGGGTTGTTGGTCCAGGCCAGCTTGAAGGTGCCGTCCCAGACGCCGCTGTAGCTGCGCAGTTCGGGATCGTAGTTGGACGGCACGCGGATGATGCGGCCGCGCACGTGATAGGCGCGCGTCGGGATGCTCTGGAACTGCGAGGCGTTGATCTTGATGCCGACCACGGCCGACATGGGATAGCGCAGCTTGGCGTCGATGACCTCGGTGACGCTGTCGATGAAGGTGCGGTCGGCGATGGTATTGCTGTTGGCATTGGGCGTGATGCGGCGCAGCCGAATACTCCAGCCCTGGCGCGCGCGCGGCAGCTCGATGCGGTGCGAGCGCATGTAGCGCTGCGTGGTCTTGCCGTCGAACGCGCTGGCCAGCACTTCCTGATAGCCGGCGCCGTCCACGCTCAGGTCGATGGCGTACTCGACGCGATAGCCGTTGATGTCGCCATTCTTGGTGTTGGCCTTGCTCAGCCCTTCCACGCCCAGCGTGACGCGGATGGCCGAGGCCTGCAGGTTGGCGAACAGCCGCGTCCAGTGCTGCGCGGCCTTCAGCTCGGCGCCGACGGCGATGGTGCTCTCGGCCGCCGGAAAGCCGGGCAGCGGCTCCTGCAGCTGGGTGCCGGTGCGAAAGTCGATGGCCGCGCCGCTGAAATTCAGCGTGCCATCGGCATTGGCGACCGGCGTGCCGTTCAGGTAGACGTCGCGCAGCGCGTTGTCCATGCCATGCACCGGCCCGTAGATCTCGCCCTCGCCCAGCAGGTCGATGACGCGGGCATAGGCCGTGCTGTGCAGGCTGTCGCGCACTTCCACGGGCGTGCGGCCGCCGCCGCCGCCCTTGCCGCCCTTGTGGCCGGCCGGGAGGGGCGCGCCATGAGAAAAGGCGCCCTCGGGCGCCTTTTTCCTGATGCGTTGTCGTTGTTTCATGCTTGGTCTTCCGAGTAGATGCCCGCGGAGATGGTGGCGCTGCCGACGAACATTTCGCCGTACAGCAGCGGCACGGGATTGCCCTGGGCCGTGGTGTTCACGGGGCCGTTGAAGTTGTAGGAAGCGCCGTTGTCCGGGCCGTCGCTGACGCTCAGCATGCGCTGCTGCGGCGACAGCATCTGCGCCACGCCGTTGAGCATCATGGACGCGCCCATGGCGGCGACGGCGCTGACCCAGGTGCCGGCCTTGAAGGCCGCGGCCATTCCGCCCGAGTAGAAGGTCGCCGCCGCCAGCAGCACGGCGCCGAGAATGGTCTGGAACAGGCCGCCGCTCTTGGCCCCGGCCAGCACCGGCGCGATGCGGATGGCATCGTCGC
Source organism: Achromobacter sp. 1011811831 (assembly GCF_059760905.1). Lineage (NCBI taxonomy): Bacteria > Pseudomonadati > Pseudomonadota > Betaproteobacteria > Burkholderiales > Alcaligenaceae > Achromobacter > Achromobacter sp. 1011811831. The sequence continues at coordinate 68,094 of NZ_JCBANG010000006.1, read as the reverse complement.
CCACCGGCAGGCCCAGCTCGTCTTCGGCCAGGTTGCGCCGGCCCGCGAAGCAGGCGAAGCGCACGCCGCGATCATCGCTGTCGGCCAGCGCCTTCTCAAAACCGGGCAGCAGCGCGCACAGCGCCCTGACCGCCTCGGCCGGGCTGGCCACGGCCAGCCGGTGCTCGCGGCCAAAGGCGCGGCCCAGCCAGCCGTACAGCCGCACGGTACGTATTCTTTCGATCATGCTTGTCCTTGGTAGCGCAACACTGCGCGGGTCGATTCGCGCCAGAAGCCGCCGTACACCACGCGTTCGGAATCGCGTCCGTACAGGTGATGCAGCATGGCGTCCGGCAATGGGTGCAGCCCGGGTTCCTCGGCCAGGGCCGCGTCGCCCAGGAACACGCCGGCGTGGTTGGCGCGATCCGAGCGGACCTGCATCAGCACCACGTCGCCCGGCCCCAGCGTTTCATCGGCACGCAAGGGGCGAAAACCGGCTTCGGCGTAGTGGTCCATGTACAGGTCGCCCGGCTTGCCGGGTTCCCACCAGCCGTCATCGCGCGAAAAATCGGGCAGGACGATATCGCGCTCGCGCGCGTACCAGTCGCGCACCAGCGTGTAGCAGTCCAGCACGCCGTGCGCGAACTGGCGGCCCAGCAGCGGCGCCCGGTAGCCCTCGGGCGCGAAGCCGCGGATCTCGCCGGCGGCGACGCCGCCGTCGTCGGCCTTTTCCACCGCCACGATGTACCAGGGCAGGCCCGAGGCCTCGCAGGCGACGCGGTCGGCCTCGCTGGGCGCGGCCGGCGCGTCAGGATGCGAGTGCACCACGGCCACGATGTCGCCGCTTTCCTCGGCGGCGGCGTAGTCCTCGGCCGACATCACGAAGTGCTCGGCGCTGGCCGCCGTGTTGCGGCAGGGCTGATACCACTCGCGCCGGCCGGACTTGAGCACCAGGCCGCAGCATTCCAGCGGATAAGCCGCCACGCCATGGTCGCGGATCGCCTGCAAGGTCTTCTTGCGCATGCTAGCCCCTGATCAGGTCGGCCGACGGAAAGCCGCCGAAGTTGATGACCTCGTACTCGCCAAAGCGCTGCTTGCAGTCGGACATCAGGCCCGAGCAGCGGTCCAGCGTGGGATCGGTGACCCGGTTGCCGTTGAGGTCGAACATGCGCCCGCCGGTGTAGCCGCAGTAGGGGCCGCGATAGCCGCCCTTGCGCAGCCACGCGCACACGCCGGCGATGATGGGCCGGTCGGGCAGCTTCTGGCCGTTGAAGTCGAGCGCGCTGGCGAGGGTGAACTCGACCACCTTCGCCGTCTCCAGCGTCTTCTGCTGCACGATCCAGATTTCCGGCGGCAGCTCTTCGCGCGGATCGGCGCTGGGGTTGCCTTCCGGGAAATTGGCGGCGTCCAGGTATCTGCCCAACGTGCGCCGCGCCACCACGCGCGCGCCCACCAGGTCGTCCAGGTGCACGCACAGCGACGAGATCACGCCTGCCAGCGGCCGGCCCTGCGCGTCCTGGCCGATGTTGCCCACGCGCAGCGTGGGCGAGGGCTGCTGCCCTTCGCCCACCTGCTCGAAACCCTCGGCCTGGATGGCCCAGGGCTCGTAGCGCTGGCCCTGCCAGAAGATCGGTCCGACCTGCATGTAGCCGTGGAACCGCAGGACCTCGCCGCCGATGCCGCTGGCGTCCAGCTCGAACAGCTCGACCAGCGCGCCCGGCTCAAGTTTTTGTATGTCTGCGTTGATGCCCATTTGCTCAAACTCCATCCGCATCGCGGAAATTGCGCGCGCCCGACCGGGTCCGCCGGCGCGCGCTTCAGGGGGCCACGGACTCTTCGAACGTGACCGCGATGGTGTACATGTCCGCGCCCATGGGCTGCACCGACAGCGAGCGCGCCTTGTAGCGGCCCGCCTCGCCCAGCGGCGGCGTCCACAGGAAGGACTTGCCGCCGGCATGCCGGCGCACGAAATCCAGGATGGGACGCACGTAGACCTCGTTGCCCACGAATTGCAGCGGCCAGGACTGCGTAACGGTATGGATGCCGTCGGCGGCTTCCTGCTCGTAGCCATCGCCGAACTGCACGCGCAGCGTGCGGTCCTTGAAGGCGCCGACGGGATTGGGCCGCGGCGACCAGTTGAAGACTTCGAATGCCATGCTCAGGCTCCCAAACGGTTGTTGCTGGCCTGCCAGGCGAGACCGCCCTGGCGGTAGGACTGCGACATGCGCCGGTCCACCAGCTGCGTGACGTACTCGCCGATTTGCTGGCCGAACTGCTTCCAGCCGGGTTCGCCGGAATCGGAACTGGCGCTGACGTTGCCGTCCTGCACGTAGACGTTCACGGCCACGCCGCCCGCGCCGGTGCCGGCGCCGCTGTCCTGGGGCAGCCCGGCGAAGGAGGCGCGGATGCCCAGCGAGCCGTCGGCGCCGCGTTGCAGCGGCATGATGGCTTCGGGACCGGCTTCGCCCATCAGGCCCATGGGGAAGGCGACGGCGCGGTTGACGATGCCGTTAGTGAATGCTCCGCCTGTCGCGAACTTGACCGGAAAGGCCTGTGCGACAGGCTGGGAACCAAACCCAAAGAGACCCATCACCGAATTGCCGATATCCCCGAAAAATCCGCCGATGTCGCCAAGCAAGCCGCCTAGGGGCCCGCCCTTAGTGAAATCACCGAACATCAGGTCCATGAGCTTGGCCGACGCGGCCGAGCTGACCATCTTTGCCACCGAGTTCAGGAACGACAGCCCCATCTTGTCGAACTTGTCGGAAACGAAGTCATACATGCGGGTACCCAGGATGTCCTGGATCTTGCCCGCGCCCTCGCGCGCCGAGTCGGTCAGGCTATCGACCAGCTTGGTCATGAAGTCCGGGTCGTCCTTCTTGCCGAGTTCGCGTTCCTGCTTGTAGAGCTCCGTGTCGGTCAGGCCGCCCCTGGCGTACTCGTCCCTGGCCCAGCCGAGCTTCCTGGCGTTCTCGGCGTCGCGTTCCGGATTCTTGCCGGTCACGCTGTTGATATAGGCGCGCCGTGCGCTTTCCTCGTCGTTCCAGTCGGTTTCCCTGGCCGCCGACATCAGCATGTTCTTGGTGCCCTCGTCCTCGCCCGCGAACTTGCCGCGCGAGGTTTCGTACACCATCTTGTCCGCCGCGGAGGTCTTGCCCGACAGCGCCAGGGCGCGGTCCATGTCGGCAATGGCCTGATCCGCCAGCGAGGACTGGCGCGCCTGCGTTTCCTTGCCCAGCAATTGCACGGACTTGCCACGTTCGGCGTTGGAGGCTTTCAGCGAGACGGCTTCTGCCTTGCCCGTCGTGCCGGCCAGACCCGCCGCCTTGTTGTAGTCGCGCATGGCCAGCGCGGCTTTCTGCATTTCGAGCGTCTGCGCCTTCAGGCTGGCGGTCGTCTGCTTCACAGCACTGTCCAAGGCCTGTTGCGCGGCGACGCTGCTTGAGTTGTTCGTCATGATTTTCCACACATCATCGTGCCGCCCCCGGCCCGCACGCGGCGGGCCGGACACGTCATCAAGACCCCTTGTTGACCTTCGACAGCAGGAACGCCTTCAACGCGTCGGCGCCCGCCTCGGCGGACGGCTGCGCATCGTCGGCGTCCCAGCGCACCAGCATGTCCGTGACGCGGACCTTGGCTCCCGCCGCCTGCGCCACCACGGCGGCGAGGCTTGCGGCCAGCAGGTCGGCGCGCTCGTCGCCCAGCGGCGACTGGCGGTTGAACTCCCGCCACAGGGACAGCTCATGGGTGTCGATGGCGTCCATCAACTCGCCCAGGGTGCGGCCCAGCCGAAGGGCCAGGATCATCAGGAAACGGAGGTCTGGCGTTTCCTGGAAGGCTTTTTTGCGTGCGCGTCGGCTCCCTCCCCGAGGTTGCCCAGCTCGATCGCCTTGGCCGCCAGCATCAGGTGCGCCGGGCCGAAGGCCGCAGCCACCGCATCCACGTCGGCGTCGCCGAAGACGCGGCGCGGGCCGGCCTCGGTCTGCTCGTACAGCGTGCGCACCAGCAGGCTGGCCGAGGCGCGGGTGTAGTCCACGCCCGGCGCGTCCAGCTTGGCGCGCACGCTGTCATCGGCCTCGCCGGGCGTGACGCCCGCGGCGGCCCAGATGGCGCGGATGTGGAACAGGTGATCGCTGGGACTGGGCGCGCGCACGATCACGCTGGCGCCGTCCCACTCGGGAACGTTCAGCGCTTCCGAGCGAAAGCCCGCCAGCGGATCGGTGACCCGGTCGCGCAAGCTGGCCGGCGCCTTGGCGCGGGCCTTGATCGACGTGTCCGTCATGGCGCTCAGCCTCCGTTGGCCGGGGCGTCGGTCATCTTGACGGCGCCGGTGACGCGCACGTTGAACGTGGCGGACACGACGTTGTCCAGCTGGCCTTGCCACTGGTATTGCGTGACCAGGCCCAGGAACTCGAACTTCGAGCCGTCGGCGAAGGTCACGCGGAAGGCGCGGCTCTTCTTGTCGCTGCGGGCCGCGACCAGCACCTTCTGGGCGGCGTCGCCGGCCTTCCAGTTGCCGGCCATGCTGAAGGTGCCGCTGTCGTCCAGGCCCAGCGCGTATTCCTTGGCGGCGGACTTGAGCACGGTGACGTCGATCTCGGTGGTCTGGCCGCCCTGGAAGTTCGGGTCCTTGATGGTGATGGCCAGGTCGGCGTAGGTCAGGCCGGTGGCGGCCAGGTCGTTGGTGCTCGTGGTGGACACTTCCAGCTGCGTGCCCTGGGTCTGAACGAATTGCGAAACGGTAGTACCAGCCATTGCTGACTCCAAAAAAAAACCCGCCGGAAATGGCGGGCGAAACGGACTTGCGGACCCTGCCGCTCATCCATGAAGGAAGGAACCACCGGGCCGCGCGCATGGCGATGCGCTAGCGTCCCGCAAGTAGCGAACGCCGCGGCCGGAATGGTTCTGTGAAGAAAAAGAGGCTCCGGGGCATGCGCCCGGGAGCCTCTAGCAAAACCTGTCGGAATGCCGCGTCTCGGCCGACAACAAAAAACCCGCGGCCTGCTTGTCGGTGCAGTTCCGCGGGTTCTGTTTCGGCCGGGCGCAACTTGCCCCGACGGAAGTAATTATGCAGCGGCCGCCCGACCCTCACAAGCGCTTTGGCGATCGGCATGTCGCACCTGGCCGGCGGCCAGCAGCGCGCGCCGGCGCAGGGCCGGCAGCAGAGCGGCGCGCGCGTCCAGGTAGGCGGCATGCTGCGCTTGCGGCGACAGGCGCGGATTGCGGAACACGGCCGCGCCGGCGGCCTTGTTGCCGGCATGCACGCCGATGGCGGCGCGCTGCTGCCAGGGCAGCTCGTCGATGCACAGATCGACCTGCTGGCAACGCGCGGCGTTCAGGCGCGCATCCACGTCTTCGCTGTCGACATAGGCGTCGTCCGGCACCATGCCGCGCGCGAAGGCGGCGATGCGGCCCACGCCCAGCCTGGGACGATAGCCGCGCGTCCAGTGATACCAGTCCATGATCAGGGCTTCGGCCTGATCGGCTTCCGTGGGCGCCGTGCGCGGCGCCAGCCTGATGATCGCGCGCGGCGCCGCCGCCTTGGGCGTGACCGCCGCCTCGCGCCGCGCCGGCGCGACCCAGCCCTGCGACACCCGCAATACCGCCTGCCTTGCCTGTTCCATCTGCCGCTCCTTGTCCATGTGATCCATTGCCTTGCCCGGCTCCGCCGCCGGCCTTGCCGACGCCGCGCCGGCCCGGGCGCGCGCCAGGGCGCCCAGCGGCGGGCAGCCGGGTTTCAGTAGCAAAACGCTACCAATACTTCCATCTGAAAGACGTACATATTTCGTGTGGTTCGTGCAGCAATTCTACAAATGTATAATCTTGATTTCAACATTTGTTGTTGCACAATTTTCCACAACTGTTAGCGTCCCACCCCATGCCACTCGGAAAACAAATCAGGCGCTACCGCAGCGCGCTCGGCCTCACCCTCGAACAACTCGAAGCGCGCACCGGCGTGGGCGTCGGCACCATCGCCGCGCTCGAGGGCCGCGACAGCGAACGCTCGAAGTACGCCTCGCGGCTGGCCGCCGGGCTGGGCCTGACGCTGGAGCAATTGCTGGACGAATCGGCCGACGCCGGCTCGGGATCCGGCTCGCTGGTGCTGGACTCGCCGCACCAGTCGCCCACGGACGACGATGACCTGCGTATCCCTCGCTTCGACACCGGCGGCGCCATGGGCGCGGGCGTGGAACTGCGCGACCAGCCGGGCGTGATCCAGAGCCTGCGCGTCAGCCAGGAATGGCTGCACAGGAACGTGCGCCACTACACGGCGGCCAACAAGCTCTGCGTGGTGACGGGTTTCGGCGACAGCATGCGGCCCATGTTCAATCCGGGCGATCCGCTGCTGGTGGACCTGGGCGTGGAAAAGGCCGACATCGACGGCGTGTTCTTCTTCCGCGTCGGCAACGAGGGGTTCATCAAGCGCCTGCAGCGCATTCCCAGCGCGCGCGGCCTGCTGATCCGCGCGAAGTCGGAAAACCCCAAGTACGACGCCTGGGACATCACCGAAGGCATGGACCTGCAGATCTTCGGCCGCGTGCTGAAGGTCTGGCGCAGCGACGACTTCTAGCGCCGTCGCCCCGCCGGGCGGCTCAGTCCAGGCGTTCCAGGCCGGTCAGGCGACGCGCCGGTATCGCCGCGATGGCGCTTTCCGTGATCGATGCGTCCGTGCTCAGGTGCTGGATCAGGTCCAGCGTGGTCGAGCGGCGCGTGAGCATCAGGCAGGCCACTTCGCCGCCGGCCACGCGCGTCGCGTGCCAGCAACCGGCGCGCATGCAGACGCCCTGCCCCTGCGGCACGCGAAAGGCCGCCAGCGTGGCCAGGTCCGGGCTGCCGTCCTGCGCGCTCTGCGCCACCACCTGCACCACCGCGCCGGTCAGCGGCACGATGGCCTGCTGGGTCAGCAGGTGCTTTTCCAGGCTGGCGATATCGGCGTCGCGGCTGCGATAGTTGACCCACAAGAGCTCGGCGTCGCCGCCGCCCCCCGTGTTGAACACGTGTTCCTGCCAGAAATCCGTCGCGGAGTTGGTGTGCAGCGGCACGCCGTTGCCGTCCGGCATGGGTTTGCCCAGCATCCAGCCATAGGCGCGGAAAGTGTCGGGCGTCAGGTCCTGCAGGGGTATGGAGGTATCGCTGGTCATGCTGGATCTTGAGTGGGCTTGCCGGCAGCGCCGCGCTTGGGAAACTCGGTGTCGTAATCGAAATCGCCGCGCGCGATGGCTGCCTGGATGGCGCTCCTGCGCTCGGCGGCGCGCTTCAGGTTGGCGGCGGTGGGCTTGGCGCGGATGCGCTCGACGCAGCGCCGGCCTTCGAACTCGAAGCTGATCTCGATGGATGATTCGGACGCCGGCCTGACGCCTTCGAATCCGCGATTCATGCTGATCCCCCGTGCGCCACGGCCTCGCCGCGTGAGGCGACGCGGCGGCCATGGCTGTTCATGATGGCGCAGCGGGCGACGGCCCGTCCGCGAGGACCTTACTGTAACCCTGCCGCGACCGCCATGGCGCATCGGCCCCGGCATCCGCACCGCGCCCGCATATGCGCGATTTGACAGGTCCGCGAGCGCCATGAATAATAATTAGATCAATCGATCTAATAATAAAACCGCGCATACCGACCACGACAGGCCTGTCTTGCCCACTATCCCACCGACATGGTTCCCGCTGCGCCGGCGCGCGCGGATCCTCATCGCCGCCGTACTCGTCCTGAGCGTCGCCGTCGCCGCGCTGCTGTGCTTCAGCGGCCTGCGCGACTTCTCGCTGGAATCGGCGACGACGCGCACGCTCACCTTCCATGCCGGGCCGGACCGGCTGTCCGGCACGCTGATCCTGCCGCGCGACGTGGCCGCGCCGCCAGTGGCCCTGTTCGTGCACGGCGACGGTCCGCAGGACCGCTACTCGGACGACGGCTACCTGCCCTTCATCAACCAGCTGCTGGACCAGGGCATCGGCGTGTTCACCTGGGACAAGCCCGGCGTGGGCCGCAGCGCCGGCAACTGGCTGGACCAATCCATGCAGGACCGCGCCGCCGAGGCCATGGCCGCCTACCTGCGCGTGCGCTCCGAACCCGGCGTGGATGCCGCCAAGGTCGGCTTCCTGGGCTTCTCGCAAGCGGGCTGGGTGCTTCCCATCGTCGCCAGCCGCGCTCAACCCGCCTTCACCGTCATCATCGGCGGCGCGGTGAACTGGCGTGACCAGGGCGCCTACTACACGCGCAAGCGGCTACAGGCCCAGGGCGTGGCGGCCGACGAGATCGAACGCCGCCTGGCGGCCGAACGGACCAGCAACGACGCGCTGTTCGGCGAACCGCGTCCGCTCGCGGACGTACTGGCGGCGCGGCCCGACATGAACCCGGCGCGCGCCCGCTACGTGCAACGCAACTATCTGTCGGACGCGTCCGGCTGGATCCCGAAAATGCGCGGCCCGGTGCTGGCCGTGTGGGGCGAGATGGACCCGAACGTGGACGCGGCCGTGAACGCCGCGCGCTATCGCCTGCTGTTCGCCGGCGCACCGGACAAGCGCGTCATGCTGGTGCCCGACGCCGGCCACGTGCTGCTGCGCGCGCCGCAATTCAACGACCAGATCGTCAGCGACTGGACCGTCTGGAAAAAACTGCGTTTCACGCTGCTGGGCCGCGCGGCCTACGTGCAGCCGGCCGTGCGCGACATCGCGGACTGGATCAAGCAGGCGGCCGCCGGCCATTGAACGCGGGACAGAGGCGGCTCAAGCCTCGACGTGGACCGCGCCCAGCTTGCGCAGGTCACGGCCAGCGGCTTCCGAGAACGCCGCGCAGGCCTGCGTCAGCCAGCGTACGAAGGCATGCGCGCGCGGGTCCGAGGCGTTGTTCAGCCGCACGCAATGACTGGCCGGCGAACGCAGTAGCTCCGGCACGGCCAGCTTGAGCGTGCCGGCGGCCAGCTCGTCCATCATCAGCGAACGCCGTCCCACCGCCACGCCCTGCCCGCTCATGGCGGCGCCGATGGCCATGCTGACTAGGTTGAACTGCGCATGCGCGCCCTGCGCCAGCCACGCGGGCTGCAACGCGCCCGCCCAGTATTCCCATTCCGCGTGTTCCGAGCCGCCATGCCAGGCCAGGCTGTCGTGCAGCAGCACCACGCCGTCCAGCGAGGCCCGCGCCGCGATGCCGGGATGCCGTTCCAGATAGGCGGGGCTACCGGCCAGGCCCAGGTATTCGGGCATGAGCTCGATGTCGGCCGGGTCCGGCATGCGCGGATAGCTGATCTCCACATCGGCGTCTACCGCGCTTTCCCCGGAGCCGGCGAGCACCGGGAATTCCGCCCAGATCTTCACCTCGATGCCGGGCTCGGCCTTGCGGAAGGCATCCAGCCTCGGCACCAGCCATTGCAGCGCGAAGGACGGGCAACAGGCCACCTGCAGCTGGCGCCGGCGCGCGCTCAGCCGCGCCAGCGTGCGTTCGATGTCCAGGAAGGCGCGGCTGGCGCTGTCCAGCAGCGCCTGGCCTTCGGCGGTCAACGACAGGCTGCGATGGCCGCGCAGGAACAGCGCATAGCCCAGCTGCGTTTCCAGCGTGCGGATCTGCTGACTGACCGCGCTCTGCGTCAGGTGCAGCGCGCGCGCCGCCTTGGTGAAGCTCAGCAATCGCGCGGACACCTCGAAGCAGCGCAGCGCGTTGAGCGACAGGGAATCAATCATCGGTGGCATTAAAAATTCTAAGGATCGAATTAGAAAATCGCGTTTGTAGGGTAAACCATTATGTTCCAGAATGAGCCGCGACTACGGAAGCGACCGCGCACGCGGCGCTTCCGTTCATTAGCAATGCTGTTGCATGAGAGGACACGGCGGTTTCATGCCGGAATGGATGCGCGACCCTGCGATTTCGTATCACCGCCCCGCGATCGCCCGCGCGCGGACGCTGCCGCCCTGGCGCGCGCGACTGGTGCTGCTGCTGGTGCTGGCGGGCTTCGGCGCGCTGGCCGCAAGAGCGCTCTGGGTACAGGTTGTGGACCGCGAGTTCTATGCCTACCAGGGCCGGCTGCGCTTTGAGCGCACCGTGGAAAGCACGCCCGCGCGGGCGCGGGTGCTGGACCGCAACGGCGCGATCCTGGCGATCAGCGAACCGGTGGCGGACGTCTGGGTGGTGCCGCAGGACTTCGCCTCGGCCACGCCCGCGCAGTTGCGCCAGGTGGCCGTCGCGCTCGACATGCCGCCGGACGAGGTGGCCGCGCGCGGCCACGGCGACAGGCGCTTCCTGTACCTGAAACGCCAGGTGGCGCGCGACACGGCGCTGGCGCTGCACAGCGAACGCATCCCCGGCCTGAACCTTACCGAGACCACGCGCCGCTCCTTCCCCGAAGGCAGCGATATCGCCAACGTGATCGGCCTGACCAATATCGACGGCGAAGGGCTGGAAGGCATCGAACTGGCCAACGAGGCGGAACTGCGCGGCAGCGCCGGCCGCCGCCGCGTGATCGTCGACCGGCTCGGACGCGTGGTGGAACAGCTGGGCACGCTGGCCGCGCCGCAGCCAGGCCGCGACGTGACGCTATCCATCGACATGCGCATCCAGCGCGTGGCCATGCAGGCCCTGGGCGCCGCGATGGAGCGCTCGGCCGCGCGCGCGGCCAGCGCCATCGTGGTGGACACGCGCACTGGCGAAATCCTGGCGCTGGCCAACCTGCCCAGCGCCGACCCGGCCCATCCCGGCGGACAGCGCGCCGACGGCATGCGCAACCGCGCCGTGACCGACACCTTCGAGCCGGGTTCGACCATCAAGCCCCTGACGGTGGCGCTGGCGCTGGAGCACGGCCGGGTCGCGCCGGACACGCGCTTCGACACCACGCCGGGCGTGCTGGAAATCCACGGAGCGCGCATCCGCGACACGCGAGACTTCGGCACGCTGGACCTGGGCCAGGTGGTGGCCAAGTCCAGCAACATCGGCATGGTCCGCATCGCGCAGCGGCTCAGCGCGGAAGAAATGTGGCAGAACTTCCGGCTATTCGGCCTGGGCGAGAAGCCGTTGCGGGACTACCCCGGCGTGGCGCCGGGCCGATTGCGCCCGGCGCAGCGCTGGAAGCCGATCGAGCAGGCCACCATGGCCTATGGCTATGGCCTGTCGGTGTCGCTGGCGCAGCTGGCCCAGGCCTACGCGGCCTTCGGCAACGATGGCCTGCGTCCACCGCTGACGCTGTATGCCGGCCGCGCGTCCGCGCCCGCGGTGCGCGTGATGTCGCCCGAGGTCGCGCGCTCGGTGCGGCTGATGCTGGAAGCGTCCGCCTCGCCCGGCGGCACCGCCCGCATCGCGATGCTGGACGGCTATCGCGTCGGCGCCAAGACCGGCACCGCGCGCAAGCAGGAGGGCAACGGTTACGCGGCCGGCAAGTACCGCGCCACCTTCGTCGGCCTGGCGCCGGTTTCCGACCCGAAGCTGGTGGTGGCCGTGATGATCGACGAGCCCACGCGCGGCTCGTACTACGGCGGCCCGGCGGCCGGACCCGTGTTCGCGGAGATCCTGCGCGGCGCGCTGCGCATCCTGGCCACGCCGCCCGACCGCCGCGGCGCCGACATCTGACGCCCGCCGCCTCACGCTGTTTCCGACACGCCTGGATGAAGACCTTTCTTACCCTGCTGGTCGCGGCCCTGGTGGCCGCCCTCGTCATCGCCGGCGCGGGCCTGTACTACGTGGCCACCGTGCTGTACCCGTCGCTGCCGGAGGTGAACGCGCTGTCCGGCTACCAGCCCAAGGAACCGCTGCGGATCTACGCGGCCGACGGCACGCAGATCGCGGAATACGGCCTGGAGCGCCGCATCCCGCTGTCCATCGACGAATTCCCGCGCACGCTCAAACTGGCCCTGCTGGCCGCCGAGGATGCGCGCTTCTATGAACACAATGGCGTGGACCTGGTGGGCGTGGCGCGCGCCGTGCTGGTCAACCTGGCCGACGACAGCCGCGCCCAGGGCGCCAGCACCATCACCATGCAGCTGGCGCGCAATTTCTACCTGTCCAGCGCCAAGACCTATGCGCGCAAGCTGACCGAAATCCTGCTGGCCATGAAGATCGAGCAGACGCTGGACAAGGACCAGATCCTGCAGCTCTACATGAACCAGATCTACCTGGGCCAGCGCGCCTACGGCTTCGGCGCGGCGGCGCGCGCCTACTTCGGCGTGGACGCGCACGAACTCACGCTGAGCCAGTCGGCCATGCTGGCTGGCCTGCCGAAGGCGCCGTCCAGCTTCAATCCCATCAGCGACCCGCGCCGGGCCAAGGTCCGCCAGCGCTACATCCTGGACCGCATGCGCGCGCTGGGCTACGTCACCGAGGACGAGTACCAGGAGGCATTGCGCGCGCCCGGCTACCGCCCGCCCGCGCCGGCGCCGCGCGACGACGCCGGCGCTTCGGTGGCCGAACAGGTCCGCCGCCTGCTGCACGAGCAACAGGGCGACGCCATCTATGAAAGCGGCCTGCGCGTCTGGACCACGATCGACCTGGCCGAGCAGCGCGCCGCCGAGGCCGCCGTGCGCCGTGGCCTGGACGCGCACACCCATCGCCATCCCTATCCCGGCCCCGAGGCCCACGCCGATCCGGCGACGCTGGGCCTGACCGACGCGGCGCCGGACGCCAAGGCGATCGCGCGGCTGCTGCGCGAACGGCCTGCCCTGCCCGACGCCGAGGCCGCGCTGGTGCTGACCGCCGCCGAGGATGCGGTGACGGTGATGCGCGCCGATGGCACGACCGAACGCATCGGCAAACCGGGCCTGGCCTATGCGCGCACGGCCAGCGCGGCGCGCAGCGTGACGCGCGCGGGCATCCGGCCTGGCGCCGTGCTGCGGCTGCGTACCGGCAGGCAGGGCCTGGAGATCACCGCGCCCGCCGAGGCGCAGGCGGCGCTGGCCGCCGTGTCGCCACGCGACGGCGCGATCCGCGCCATGGTCGGCGGCAATGGCGCGGACCATCTGAACCGCGCCACGCAGACCTGGCGACAGGCCGGCTCGGCCTTCAAGCCTTTCGTCTATTCCGCCGCGCTGGCGCGCGGCATGGGGCCGTCCACGCTGGTGAACGACGCGCCGGTCGAGCTGCCCTCGCGCAAGGGCGTCTGGAAACCCAAGGGCAACGGCGTGGCGCTGGGGCCGATCCCGTTGCTTGAAGGCGTGGCGCGGTCCAAGAACTATGTGGCGATCCGCGTGCTGCAGCATGTCGGCGTGGCCTACGCGCGGCAGTACGTGACCGAGGCCTTCGATTTCGATCCGCGCCGGATTCCGTCCAACCTGCCGATGGCGCTGGGGGCCGGCGAAGTCACGCCGTTGCAGCTGGCCGGCGCCTACGCGGTGTTCGCCAACGGCGGCTACAAGGTCAAGCCGTACCTCATCAGCCGCATCGTCGACGCCACCGGGGCCGAGACCTTCCGGGCCAGGCCGGACGTGGCGGGCGAGGGCGCGCCGCGCGCCATCTCGGCGGCCAACGCCTACCTGGTCACCTATCTGCTGCGCAACGCCGCGCAGCGCGGCACCGGCTCGGCCACCAACGCGCTCAAGCGGCGCGACCTCGCCGGCAAGACCGGCACCACCAACGACTACCGCGACGGCTGGTTCGCCGGCTACCAGGACGAGCTGGCCACGGTGGTCTGGTTCGGTCGCGACATCCCGCGCTCGCTGGGCCGGCTGGAATATGGCTCGCGCAACGCGCTACCGGTCTGGATCGACTTCATGCGCGAGGCGCTGGCCGGGGTGCGTGAACGGCCGCAGCAGGCGCCGGCCGACATCGCCGTCTTGGGCGGCGTTCCCTACAGCGTGGACCATCTGCCCGGCCACGGCTTCATCGACCGGGTCGACGTGCCGGCCAAGCCAACGGACGACGCGGCCGGGGGACCGGACGAGGACTGGTTCCAACAGCTTTTCCACTGACATGGATTGGCCGTACCATGGCCGCAACATCACCCCGCGCAGGAGCGCATGCCATGGCCACCGATCTTACGAAGCACTACGTGCTGCTCAACACCGACGGCGCCTCCATCACGACGCAGGGCGGCAATGCCTTCTGGTCGCAGTCGCCGGACCAGCTCGACGCCTACGGCCGAGGCTGGCTGGTGTCGGAATATGAATTCGCCTCGGACTGGAAGCAGTGGGAAATGCACCCCGAGGCCGACGAGCTGCTGCGCGTGATCGCCGGCGAAACCGAGCTGCAACTGGAATGGCCGACGGGCATCCAGTCCGTGATGCTGCGCGCCGACCAGGCCTTTGTCGTGCCCAAGGGCGTCTGGCACACGGCCAAGGCGACCGCCCCCTGTCGCATGCTGCACATCACGATGGGCGCGGGCACGCAGCACCGGCCGCTGTAGCGCCCTGGCGCCGTTCCTTCGCGCGAGCGCCGGGGCCGGCCGTCAGGCGCGCACCGGCGCCACGCGCGGGCGCGGCAGTTCGCGGTCGTCGATGGGCCAGTGCAGCATGGCGGCCAGCAGTCCCAGCGCGATCGCGCCCAGCCAGATCAGGTCGTAGGAGTGCGTGGCCTCGTACACCAGCCCGCCCAGCCACACGCCCAGGAACGAGCCCAGCTGATGGCCGAAGAACACGAAGCCGAACAGCGTGGTGATGTAGCGCACGCCAAACACCTGCGAGATCAGGCCATTGGTCAGCGGCACCGTGCCCAGCCAGATGAAGCCCATGACGGCCGAGAACGCATAGACCGACCACACCGACAGCGGCAGCAGGAAGAACAGCGCCATCGCGCCGGCGCGGATCAGGTAGATATAGGCCAGCAGGTGCTTGCGGCGATGCCGCGCGCCCAGGATGCCGCAGACATAGGTGCCGGCGATGTTGGCCAGCGCGATGATGGCCAGCGCCGCCACGCCATCGGCCGCGCGCAGGCCACGATCGGCCAGGTAGGCGGGCAGGTGCGTGCCGATGAAGGCCAGCTGGAAGCCGCAGGCCAGGAAGCCCAGGTTCAGCAGCCAGAAGCCGCGCTGCGCGAAGGCTTCGCGGATCGCCTGTCCCAACGGCTGGTCGCGCTCCGACGGGCCGGCGCCGGACGCGGGGCGCCGCGCTTCCCGCAGGATCAGCGCCAGCGGCAGGGCCACGGCCAGCGCCACGGCGAACAGCGACAGCGCCCGCGTCCAGCCCGAGCCGCTGATCAGCCACTGCGCCGCCGGCACCAGCGTGAACTGCCCCAGTCCGCCAACCGCGCCGGCCACGGCCAATGCCCAGCTGCGCCGCTCGGGCGCGACCAGCCGGCTCAGTGCGCCGTAGATGACGGCGAAGGCGGTGCCGGACAGGGCGATGCCGACACAGATCCCCGCCGTCAGCACGAACATCGCCGGCGTGGCCGCGTGCGTCATGCCGACCAGGCCCAGCACATAGAAAACCAGCCCGGCGGCGATGACCTTGGCCGAACCGTAGCGGTCGGCGATCATGCCGGTGAAGGGCTGGGCGACGCCCCAGGTCAGGTTCTGCAGCGCCATGGCCATGGCGAAGGTCTCGCGCGACCAGCCCCGGTCCATGCTGACCGGCAGCAGGAACAGCCCCTGCACATGGCGCACGCCCAGGGCCAGGCCCATGATGACGCCGCCGGTCAGCACCATGGCCCACAACAGGGCGGGCGCGGCGCGCGGGGGCGAGGAAGAGGCGGCAAGGGGCATGGCGGACTCCGGCGTATGGCGTCGGCCCCCATGCTGGCGGGCATGACGGCATTACAGCCTCGCGCGGGCGCGCGCTCAACCGATTATTTTTCACGCTCCGCATGCGCGTGGCGCATGCCAGCCCCTGGCGGCCGGCGCGTATCGGCACGCGCCCGGCGCGGTTGGCACTGGCGGGCAGTCGCGGGCGGCTCGCCGGAGTGCGCGGCACCCATGACGTCCTCTTGTTAACGGATCGTTTTCTATAGTTACATTTATCGCGGCGATGCCGGCCACGCTTGGTTACAGTGCCCGCTTCCCAACTATTTCCGGCAGACATACCATGCGGCAGGTCCGGCCAGGCAACATCCAGGCGGCGCGCACGCGCGCGCCCTCCCCCGCGCGCGAGGCGACATGACGCGCGCGCCGTTCTTCCGTCCGCTGGCGCTGGCCGCCGCGCTGGCCGCCCTGGGCGCCGCCGGCCCCGCCCACGCCATGTCCGACTGGCAGCGCGAATGCCAGCGCGGCACCTACGAGATCAATCCCTACACGCCCTGCGCTCAGCCCTTCCACGAAGGGCTGGCCGCCGTCATGACCGGCAGCGAGGAAGATGAGGCCGGCCGCTGGGGCTATATCGACAAGCAAGGCCGCATGGCGATCGCGCCCGCGTTCCAGGAGGCCGCGCCGTTCCAGAACGGGCTGGCCGCGGTGCGCCAGGACGACTTGTGGGGCTATATCGACGCCAAGGGCGCCTGGGCCATCCGCCCGGCCTATGCGGAAGCAACCGGCTTCAACGCG
Source organism: Achromobacter sp. 1011811831 (assembly GCF_059760905.1). NCBI lineage: Bacteria > Pseudomonadati > Pseudomonadota > Betaproteobacteria > Burkholderiales > Alcaligenaceae > Achromobacter > Achromobacter sp. 1011811831. Next base: position 51,734 of record NZ_JCBANG010000006.1, on the reverse strand, counting down.
CAAGGCACCGCGCTGGTCCGGATCGACGAACGCGACGTGCTCATCGACCGCCAGGGCCGGACCGTCAAGACGCTGCCGCTGGGCGCGCGCAGTTGGGGCTTCCAGCCCGGACAGACGCTGGCCGAGATCGAGGTGCCGCAGCCGCCGCGCCTGTTCAACGTCGCCACCGGCCGCGCACTGACGCTGCCGGATGACGTCATGGCGCTGGGCGAGCCGACGCAGGGCCAGATCCCCGCCCAGCGGCGCGCCTCGCGCTACAACGGCTGGTGGGGACTGCTGGACGCCAATGGCCGCTGGGCCGTCACGCCGGAAACGCTGCGCTCCGAAGAGGCGGCGCTGCGCGACGGCAACGTCATCGCCGTGCGCCGCGACGGGCGCTGGCAGTTCGTGGATCCGCAGGGCCGAGCGCTGTCGAAGCAACGCCATGGCGACCGCGTCGCGCTGCTGGCGCCCGGCGCATGGCTGGTCAAGCGGGAACACAACGCCCCGGCGATGCTGCTGGACGCCGACCTTCGACCGATGCGCAGCTTCAAGCAGGACTATGCCTGGCCGGACAAGCGCGAGGGCTGGACGGTGCTGAGTGACGACGAGGCGATCCTGCTGGTCGATCCCGCCGGCCGGCTCAGCATTCTGTCCCTGCCACAAGGCCGCGTGGACATCCAGAACGGCCGCGCCTGGGTCTATGCCCGGACCTCGGACGGCGCCGCCGATGCGGCGGCCGAAGGAGCGATGGACGAGGCGGTGGACGCCACCCGCGCCGCCATCGACGCCTCGCAGGCCGCCGCCGACACCTCGCTCGCCGAACCGCCGTCGCCGCGCACGGCGCGCAAGCGCAACGACAGGAACGCCGAACCGGGCGCGGCCGCCGACGCGGCGCAGGCCCGCCCCGCGCGCGAGCCGGACCCGGCGCCCCCGACGCCGCCGCCGGTCTATCGGCTGCCCGATCCTCCCGCCGTCGCGGACCCGCCGCCGCCCATGGTCATCATGCCCAAGCCCGCCGCGAACATGCCCGCGCCAGGGCCGACCGCCATGCCGGTCGAGGCGCAAGCCGCCGATGCCGCGCCCGTGGCGGCGGACGCGGCGCAGGAAGCCGGCCAGGCCGTGGATGCCGCCGTCGCGGAAACAGCAGTCGCGGAAGCGGCGGCAGCCGCCGCCGCGGCCGCGGCCGACGCGGCCATAGGCGCGGCCAACCGCCCGGAGACCCTGATCCAGATCTACGCCGCCGACGGTCGGCCGCTGCTGAGCCCCACGCTGGCGGCGCGCTTGCGCGACTACAGCGTGACGCCGGTGCGGCCCGACAAGCGGCTGTCGGCAAGCGAGGCCGCGCTGCTGCCGCTGGCGACGCTGTCGCCGGATGACTACGAACAGCCCAACGGCATCCTCACCGCCAGCGGCAAGATCGTGACGGATCCCTCGTGGAGCCGCATCGCGACCTACGACGCCAGCCTGCCGCTGGTGACGCACACGCGCGACGACAAGGTCGGCGCGATCGACGCCGCCGGCCGCTGGGCGGTGCCGCCGAAGTACCAGGAGCTGGATACGTTCAATGGCGGCTACGCCTGGGCCCTGCCCTTTGATGCCAACAGCCGCAACCAGACCGTGCTGCTCGACGCTCTGGGCCGCAAGACGGCCCTGCCCGATGGCGTCCGCCGCAATGGCGAGTACCTCGACGGCGGCCTGATCACGTACTACGCGCTGGACGACGATCACGAACGCGTCTGGGGCCTGTGGGACATCCGCAAGAACGCGCCCGCGCTCAAGCCCTCGCTCGCCGCCATCGAAAAGTTCGAGGGCGACTGGGCTCGCGCGCAATCCGGCGAGCGCTGGGGCGTGATCGGCCGCGACGGCAAATGGCGCATCAAGCCCGACTACGAAGGCGCGTACCGGCTGGACTACCTGGGCCAGGGCTACATGCTGACCGAGGAAGCCAAGCCGGCCGGGCAGTCCGATGCCTACGACAGCTTCTACCGCCTGCACCACCTGCCCTCCGGCAAGGCCTCGCCGCTGCTGCGCGGCAAGCCCCAGGCGCTGGAGGGCGGCCGCCAGATGGGCCTGCTGGCCGACGGCGGCACCATGCTGTTCGACACGCGCGGCGGTTCGGTCCGCCTGTTCCAGGGCAAGCCCGAGAACCAGCGCCAGTTCGGCGACTGGATCTCGCTCAGCTACGACGACCGCAAGGGCGCCATCGACGCGCGCGGCAACCTGAAGATCGCCGCCGAGAACGGCGAATTCAATCCCTTCTTCGTGCAGCCCGATGGCCTGGCGCGCGTCAACACGCCGCAGGGCTATCGCCTGATGGACCAGAACGGCGCCATCGTGCAGGCCAGGCTGGGCGACGCCATGCCGCTGGCCTCGATGCAGCGGCTGGTGGTCGAGGACCGCGACGGCTCGCGCAGCATGATGGTGGACATGCAGGGCCGCGAGATCGCGCGCTTCAACAAGACCTACAGCGTGGACGCGTCCACCGCCAGCGAAGGCGTGGTGGTGTACGAAGGCGACAACGGCCGCCAAGGGTTCATCAATGCCGAGGGCAAGCGCGTCGTGGGCCCATACTTCAACAAGCTGGGCCCGCTGCGCGACGGCCTGGCGCGGGCGCGGCGCGAGCAGCGCAGCGGCAAGCTGTATGGCTACATCGACCTCACCGGCCGCTACGCCATCGCGCCCGAGTTCGCCTGGGCCGATGATTTCCGCGAAGGCCGCGCCCTGGCGCGGCGCGGCAGCCAGCTCATGTACATCGACCCGCGCGGCCAGGCAGCCGCCTCGTTCTCGCTGGTCTGCGGCGCCGTCGTCATCCAGGACGCGCAGCAGCGCGTGACCTGGCCGGCCAAGCCGCTCGCCTGCCCCGACGCCGCCGGCCTGCAATACGCGCCGGCCACCGAAACCGCCCAAGCCGGACAGTCATGACCTTTCGCCTGATTCCCCTCACCCGCCTGGCCTGCGCCGTCGCCGCGCTGGGCCTGCCCCTGGCCGCGCAGGCGCAGCAGTACTGGCACGCGTCCTGCGCCTATGACGCACCCAGCCCGCTGGCGACGGGCGGCTTCTATGATGGCGAGAGCGACGCCGTCAGCGGTTGCATCCGTTCCATTTCCGAAGGCCGCGCCGCCGTGCTGCTGCCTTCCGCCCTGCGCTCGATCAAGCGCGTGCCGACCGACACCTCGCTGCGCGGACATGCCTGGGGTTTCCTGGACGGCCAGGGCCGTCTCGCGATCAAGCCGATCTTCGAGCAGGTCGGCGATTTCCATCACGGGCTGGCCGCTGTGCAGTGGCAAGGCAAGTGGGGCTATATCGACACCCGCGGCCGCATGGCCATCGCGCCGCGCTTCGACGAAGTCTCCGATTTCGTCGAGGCCGGGCTGGCGATCGCCACGCTGGACGGCAAGCGCCAGATCATCGACCGACAGGGCAAGCCGGCCGGCGACGCGCTGGACGCGTCCGTGGACAACGCGCAGCTGTCGGACGGCCTGCCCGCGCGGCTGATCGTGCGCTACCGCCCCGAGTACCAGGCGCCCGACGGCACCCGGCGCTACGACGAGCCGGGCCGGCGCATCACTGGCGCCTACGGCAAGGACCTGCTGATCGCCGCCACCGAGCGCGGCGAGTACGGCCTCTTGAACGACAAGTGGGAATGGGTGGTCGAGCCGCGCTACGAGGAAATCACGGTCCAGTCCGACTGGACGCTGGCCGTCGCCCAGGGACGCGAGGAAGTCGTGCTGCTGGACGCCAAGGGCGAGGCCATCGGTGCAGGCAAGGGCTATCGCAGCCTGGCGCCGATGGGCGCCTTCTGGCTGGCCGAGCTGCGGCGCGGCAGCTACGAGCTGCTGGACGCGAAAGGCCAGCGCCTGGGCGCCATCAGCGAGCGCGAATCGCGTCGCATGGAGCCGATACATCAGGCCCTGATGTCCCTGAGCGGCGAGACCGCCAGGCTGTGGGTGCCCGGCAGGACCGAGGCGGTAACCCTGGGCAAGGATCTGGCCACGCCGCGCCAGACGCAGGGCTATGCGCTGTTCCTGAGCGAAGCGCGCCGGCCGCTCGGCCTGCTGACGCCGGACAAGGGTTGGATCGATGGCGCCGCCCTGCCGGCCGCCGTCGGCCAGGTCGATGGCTTCGACGAAGTCCACGGCCGCCTGTGGCTGCACGACGCCGACGGCAAGCTGCTGGCCGTGTTCAATCCCGATGGCAAGCCGGCGCTGGACGCCGCCGCGCTGACGACGCTGGGCGATCAACCCATGCGCGCGTTGCGCCATGCAGGACCGGACGCCCCGCTGGCCCTGCTGACGCGCGGCCACTGCCAATGCGAGGAGGCGCGCGCCGGCCTGGTGCTGGCCGACGGCGCCATCGTGACCGATCCTTCCTGGGAATCGGTGGCCTCGCTGGATGAATCCGAAGACGAGTACGGCGGCGACGAGGACGGCGACAAGCCGGCCGCGCAGGACATGCGCTTCGTCGCCCGCACCGAGGCCGGCGAGCGCCTGCTCGACGCGCGCGGCAAGCCCATGGACCTGCCGCCTCAGCAGCACATCGGTCTGTTCCGCCACGGCTACGCGCTGGCCTATGCCCAGGGCGCCGCGCGCATCGTGGACCGCGCCGGCAAGCTGTACGAACTGCCCGATTTCTTCGAGGCCGAAGTGGCCGGTCCGGGCCTGGTGCGCTTCCTGAACACCGCCGCCGAGGGCGATCCCTGGGGCCTGTACGACTTCATCGCCGGCAAGGAAATCTCGCCGCCGGCATTCCAGCGCATTGGCATGTTCCGCGACGGACGGGCCGAGGCCGCGCTGGGCGAGAACCGCGCCGGCATCATCGACGCGCAGGGCAAGTGGATCGTGCCGCCCGAGTACCGCGAGGCGCGCCCGCAGGTCGGCGGCTTGTGGCAGCTGCGCCAGGCCGGCGCGCAGGAAGACGAGTACCAGCGCCCGTCCGCGCTGGCGTCCCGCGACGGCCGCGTGCTCACGCCCTTTGCCTCGCATCTGGAGGTGGCGCAGGACGCGTCGGGCGGCTACATGGCCCGGACCAACCAGCGCCTTTGGCAGATCTCGCGCGACACGACGTCGATCCGGGAAATCTCCGACGCCGACGTTACGCCGCTGGGCGGCTGGCTGGGCATCCAGCGCAGCGACCGGCTCGGCTACGTCGACAGGACGGGAAGCTGGCAGATCGCGCCCGAGCGCCTGGGCGGCTCCACCTTCCACGGCTCGCCGGCGCGCGCGCTGCGCCTGGGCCACCAGGAAGGCCAGGAAGACCGCCTTGTCGACACGCAGGGCAACACCGTGGCCACGCTGCCGGTCGGCGACTGGCGCTGGCCCGTCGGCTCGGACTGGCTGATCCGGCTGCGCCACGTGGCCAACGTGGGCTCGGTCACGGACTACTTCGACACCGAGGGCAAGCCCAGGCTCAGCGCCGTGCCGGGCCGGGTCGGCGCCTATTCCGAAGGCCGCGCGGTGAAATCGCTGGCCAACGGCCAGGCGCGCGCGGTCAACGAGCAAGGCAAGCACGTCGGCCCGGTCTACGACGAGCTGTGGCAGCGCCGCGACGGCCTGGCCGTGGCGCGGGTGGACCAGCACTACGGCTACGTCGACGGCCAGGGCAAGCTGGCCATCCCCGCCACGTATGCGCGCGCCTCCACATTCCAGGACCAGCGCGCGGTGGCATCGACCGACGCGGCCTCCCTGCTGATCGACACGCGCGGTGAAATGCTGGCCTCGGTCGGCATGGAGTGCGGCATGCGGACCCTGCGCAATGCGCGCGGCCAGCGCCTGTGGCCGCTGAGCCTGCCGCCGCGCTGCCCGGCCGAACCGACCGGGGAATAAGGCAACGGCGGCGGAGATGTTTTCGCCGCCATTGCTTCATTCTCTCCCGCTCGCGGCCGAACGTTCGCCCGACCGTGAACTCCCGTCATCGAGTCTGAGACTGTTCTCAATCTCTTGTTTAATCGATTGAAACGCAACCACTATGATCATTTTCAATCACACGCCAGTCCCCAACGCGGGCTAAAACCAACTCAGATGAAAGGTGGGACATGAGGGTGGCAACCAAGGGGCGTACGGCGTACGTTCATCTTCCATCGACAGGCAAGGCGGATCAGAGAACCGCATAGCGCGGACGCTCACGCGACCTTTTATGACAACATCGCCTTCCGCTCGGAGCGCACAGGAAGATCATCGCGACCAATTGACCCACGAAGGCTTAGCTGACGTGGATACTGATCGCGTCATCGACCACCACGCCGTGCGAGCATGGGCAGAGCGTCTGACTGCAAGCCAGCCGTTGCCTAGCCCCCCGCCCTACACCCGATCCAGCTCCAGATAACGCCGGGTCTGCACGATCTCCTCGCGTTCCTTGAAACTGGCCAAGCGCTCGGCCAGCCCGCTGCTGTCGCCGTGCTTGCGAATCTCGGCCAGCGTCGCCTGCATGGCGTGGATGGCGGCGCGCTGCAGGTCCGAGGGAATGATGGACAGGCGATAACCCATCGCCTCCAGGTCGGGCAGCGGCACCAGCGGCGTCTTGCCGCCGTAGAACATGTTGATGAGCTTCAGGCCCGGCAGGCGCTGCGCGATGGCGCGGATCTGCTCCAGCGTCTCGGGCGCCTCGACGAAGATCATGTCGGCGCCAGCCTCGATATAGCGTTCGGCGCGCGCGATGGCGGCATCGAAACCTTCCACCGCGATGGCGTCGGTGCGCGCGATGACCAGCGCATCGTCGTCGGCCAGCGTCTGGCGCGCGATGCGGATCTTGCGGCACATTTCCCCGGCGTCGATCAGGCTCTTGTCGTCCAGGTGGCCGCAGCGCTTGGGGAAGGACTGATCCTCGATGTGGAAGGCGGCCACGCCGGCGCGCTCCATCGCGCGCACGGTGCGCTCCACGTTGGCCGAGCCGCCAAAGCCGGTGTCGGCATCGGCCACCACCGGCAGGCCGCCGGCGTCGACGATCTTCTCGACGCGGTCCATCACTTCGCTGAAGCTGAGCAGGCCGATGTCGGGATAGCCGGCGGCGCGGGCGATGGCGCCGCCGCTGGCGTAGACCGCGTCGAAGCCCGCGGCTTCCACCAGGCGGGCGGACAGGCCGTCGTAGGCGCCGGGGGCGGCGACGATGCCGCGCGACAGCAGTTCGCGCAACCGGGTGCTGGCTTTCATGATGAATCCTTGGAAGATGAACGATGGCTCATCTTCGCCGCCGCAAACTAGAATGTCCAATATATGGAAAATTGATAACTGGAACTTCAAAGGTATCAATATGGAATTGCGGCATCTGCGCTATTTCGTCGCCACCGCCGAAGCCCAGCACTTCACACAGGCCGCCGAGCAGTTGGGCATGGCGCAGCCGCCGCTGTCGCAGCAGATCCGCCAGCTGGAAGCAGAGGTCGGCACGCCGCTGTTCGACCGCAAGGGCCGCGGCGTGCGGCTGAACGATGCCGGACGCGCCTTCCTGGCCTGCGCCCAGGACATCCTGCAACGCGCCGACGCGGCGCTGCAGGCCGCCCGGCGCGCGGCGCGCGGCGAGGTGGGCGAGCTGACGCTGGGCTTCACCGAAAGCGCCTCGTTCAATGCCGTGGTGACCGAGCTGATCCGCCAGTACCGGCAGCGCTATCCGGATGTGGAAATGACGCTGACCCAGGGCGACAGCGAAACCCTGGTCGCGCAGCTGCGCGAGGGCGCGATCGACGCGGCCTTCGTGCGGCCGCCCTTCGCGCTGGACGGCGGCCTGGCCTTCGCCCCGCTGGACGAAGAGCCGCTGATGGTGGCGCTGCCGCTGGGCCATGCGCTGGCACGGCGCAAACGGCTGGCGCCGGCCGACCTCGCGCAGGAACGCTTCATCCTCTATTCGCGCAAGTCCGGCTACGGGCTCAGCGCCGACATCATGGCGGCCTGCCGCCAGCATGGGCTCAATCCCCTGATCGGCCAGCGCGCGCCGCAGCTGTCGTCGGCGGTGAACCTGGTGGCCGCCGGCATGGGCGTGGCCATCGTGCCGGCGTCGCTGCGCCACCTGCGGCCGGACGGCGTGGCCTGCCGTCCCTTCGCGCTGGACTGGCCGCGCGCGGTATTGGGACTGGCCCTGCGCGAGGACGCCGGCGGGCGCGCCGCCAACCTGCTGCTGCTGGCGCGGGAACGGAACGGCGCGGCGGAGCAACCGCGTTGAAGCGAGATTGAAAAAGCCGCCGCAGCGTTCAGACGCGCGCGGCGGCCACCGCGCCGGCCACTGTCGGGATGAGCGAGACTCAGTCGTCGTGCGACTCGTGCACGGCCTCGACGCCGCGCTTCCAGTAGCTGGCCGCGCGGATGCGGCTCTTGTCCACGCCGTGCTGGCCCACCATGATCTCGCGCAGCGCCTTGGCGGTGGCCGACTCCGCCGCCACCCAGACATAGCCCTCGCCTTCCGGCAGCTTCAGCTCGCGCGCGGCTTCCAGCAGCAGGGTGCTGTAGCCGGCCGCCACGCCGTTGCGATGCAGCCAGCGCACCGAGGCCCGCGCGCGGGTGTCCAGCGCGATTTCATTGTCCGCTTCCGGCACTTCGATCAGCGCGATGACCTGCGCGGACGCGGGCAATTCCTCGATCCGCCGGGAGATCGCGGGCAAGGCGGTCTCGTCGCCGATCAGCACATGCCAGTCGAAGCCCATCGGCACCACGAAGGAACCGCGCGGGCCGCCGATGCCCAGCACCTGGCCGGGCGCGGCGCGCTCGGCCCAGGTGGACGCGGGGCCGTCGCCGTGCATCACGAAGTCGATGACCAGTTCCTGGCGGGCCGCGTCGAAATAGCGCGGCGTGTAGTCGCGCGCCTGCGGGCGCGGCGCGTCGTCGGGAAACTTGATGCCGTCGGGCGTGACGCTGGGCAGGACCAGCGGCTGCGACGGATCGGACGGAAAGAACAGCTTGACGTGATCGTCGAAGGACGGCGACACGAAGTCCTGCAGGTCGACCCCGGTGAAGGTGACACGGGCCATCAGCCCGGCCACGCGCTCCACGCGGGACACGATGAGCATGCGCATTTTCAGGTGGTGGCGCACGCGCTCGACGGATAGATCGCTACGGCTCATGAATGCTCCGGATAGGAAAACGGGGAATCAATCGCGGGACTTGCCCGTGATGGCTTCGGTGGCGCGACGCAGGATGTCGGCGATGCGGCGCTGCTCGGCCGGCTTGGCGTCGGTGCTGTCCAGCAGGGCGCGCTTGAGCGCGCTGCGGGCCTGCACGAACTCCGGCACCCAGCCGGTAGCGCGGTCCTCGCCCTCGGGCCCCAGGTCCGGCGGCTGGCCGCTCCACGCTTGGCGCATCCAATCCATCTTGCGCGCGATGTGCTTGAACTTGTTGAACTGCACCGACAGGCGGTCGCGGTTGGCTTCAAGGTATTCGCGGCCCGGCTCGGCCAGGCTGTAGCGCTTCTTGGCGCCGTCCTGCTCCACGGTGGCATAACCCAGCTCTTCCAGGTACGTCAGCGCGGGATACACCATGCCGGGGCTGGGCGTGTAGAAGCCGTTGCTCAGCGTGCCCAGCGCCTTGATGAGCTCGTAGCCGTGGCTGGGATTCTGCTCCAGCAGGCCCAGCAGCATCAGTTGCAGGTCCTCGGCCGACACGCGGCGTCCACGCGTCCAGCCTCGGCCATCGCCGCCGAAACCGTCGTCGGCTTCGCCGCCGCGACCGCCGGGGCCGCCGGGGCCGCCAGGCATCCAGCCGCCGCTGGCATGGCGTGCGTGGCGGCCGCGCATGCCGTGCCGGTCGTGGTCTTCGTGGCGGCCATGGCGTTCGTGACGGCCGTGGTCTTCACGACTGCCGCGACGTGCGTGATGGCCGTGGCCTTCGTGATGGGCGTGACGCTCATGGTCGCCGTGATGGCCATGGTGTTCGTGATGGCCTTGATGGCCACGGCCATCATGGTGGCCGTGACGCTCGTGACGGTCATGGCCGTCGTGATGACCAGCATGGCCGTGATGGCCGTGACCGTCATGGTGGCCGTGGAACGCATGGCGGCCGTCATGGCCGTGGTGTCCGTGGCGATGGGAATGCTCGTTCCATTCACCGCAGAACGCGCCGACGTAACGGTCGTGTTGTTCGGCGCGGCGGCCGTCGCGGTGGTGCTTGGAATGGTCGCGGCGGTCGCTGCGGTGCCCGCCGTGGGCGTCGCGGCGCATCTGGCGCGCGGCGCGCGCAAAGGCGGCAAAGAATTCGGTATGGCGCATGGGGGCCTCTCTCGGTAAGTCTTTAGATATATCTAAAGATATAGATCGAAAGATACACCCCGGTCTTTGCCGCCGTCAAGCGCCGCGTTCGCGCCCCCCCCAGCGCGATGCCGCCCACGATCAGCCCCATGCCGGCCAGCAGCGCGCCGTCCAGGGACTCGCCCAGCACCGCCGCCGAGCACAACAGGCCGAACACGGGCACGCCCAGCAGGCCGATGGACGTGACGCCGGCCGGTAGGGAGCGATTGACGTTGACCGCTGCCCAGTACGCCACGGCAATGCCGAACACCCCGCCGTAGCCGAGCAGCCACGCCAGATCCGCGCCCCAGGTCACGCGCGGCGCGCCTTCCGTCGCCCAGGCCACCGCCGACAACACCACGGTCGCCAGCAGCGCCTGCCAGAAGGCCAGCTCGAAGGGCGGCGTCACCCAGCGGTGCGCGCGCACATAGACGATGTTGGCGGCCCAGCACAGCGCTGCGAGCAGCACCAGCGCATTGCCGAAGATGGCCGCGCGGTCGCTCCAGTCGAATGCCAGCGGATTGAAGATCAGGACCAGGCCGGCCAGCCCCAGCAGCAACCCGGCGCGGCGCCCCGGTCCGATCGGCTCGCCCAGGAACAGCCGCGCGGCCGGGATGACCCAGAGCGGCGTGGTGTAGGCCAGCACCACCGAGCGTCCGGCCGGCACATGCTGCAGGCCCAGGCTCACCAGCGCGGCGAACACGCCCATGTGCAACAGGCCCACGCTGAGGATCACGGGGATGTCGGCCCGCACCGGCCAGGCCACGCGGCGCAGCGCCAGTCCCAATAACAGCAAGGCCGCGGCGCCGACGGCGCTGCGCGCGGCCACCGCCCACAAGGGCGTCATGTATTGCAACAGCAGCTTGCTGACGACCCAGGTGAAGCCCCAGGCCAACACCACCACGGCCAGCAACGCCAGCGCCTGGCGCCGGGAAAGCGAATCCTTGCTCATTTTCTACGGCGCCGCGCGGCGCGTTGCGGACAAGCCCAGACTATAGGAGCCGGGCGCGCCGCCGCCGTAGCGCCACGCCGCGCCTATTCTCTGGAGCCACGCGCGGCGGGCCGGCGCGCCAGCCATTTCGCGGCCTCGGCCGCCCTGGCATCGTCGGGCGCCGGCGCGTACACCACCAGGCTCAGGTGCCGGTTCTCGTCCACGGTCAGCGTGGCGTGCTCGAACGCCACCTCGCCCAGCGCGCCCAGGCTCAGGCTGCGCAGGCCCAGGCAGGAACCGTGCACATCGTGCTCGCGCCACCAGGCCTTGAAATCCGGCGACACGCGCTCCAGCTCCTCGACCAGTTCGACGATGTCGGGCACGTCGGAGGCGCTGGCAAAGCTCCGGCGAAAGCTCGACAGCATGCGCGGCGCCTGCGCCTGCCAGTCGACGAAGACCTCGCGCATGTGCGGATCGACGAACAGCATCCACAGCAGGTTGCGCCGGCCCGGCGCCTGCGCCGAATAGCGGAATACCTTGTCCGCCGCCGCATTCCAGGCCACCACGTCCCAGCGCAGGTTGAGGATGTAGGCGGGTCGGGCCGGCAGATCGTCCATCAGCCGGCGCAGCTGCGGCGGCACGGTGCACAGCGTGCGGCCGGGCTCCGCCGGCGGACGCTGGTGCGCCAGCAGGTACAGGTGGCGGCGCTCGGCCGCGTCCAGCTTCAATACCCGCGCTAGGTTGTCCAGGAAGCCGGCCGACACGCTGATGTTGCGGCCCTGCTCGAACCAGGTGTACCAGGCCAGGCCCACGCCAGCGAGCGCGGCCACTTCCTCGCGCCGCAGTCCTGGCGTGCGCCGCCGCCCGCCGGCCGGCAGGCCGAGTTCGACGGGACTCAGGCGTTCGCGCCGCAGGCGCAGGAATTCGGACAGGTCGGCGCGGGTGCGCGCCAGGCGCGGCGCGGCCGCAGCGGTGATCGTGGTGCTGTCGTTCATGGGAGCCTGAAGCAAGGATCACGCCGCTCGAACCCGTGCGGCAGGGACGCGCGCAATGGCGCGGACCATCCCGCCGACGGGCCACCCGGCGCTTGCGCGGGAACAGCGGCGGGCAGCCAGTCTATTGCCTGTAGTAACAGCATAAACAGCTAAATTGTATAAGCCTGAAGAGGCTCACAGAATAGCGCCGTTTCCTTCTGGATTTCATTGTCCCGGCGCCTCCATGACCACTTCCGCCCTTCCCTCCCCCTGCCCCGCCCAGGCCGCGCAACCCGGCCGCCTGGGTCTGGCCGTGCTGCTGTCCGGCGGCTTCATCACCATCTTCGACCTGTTCGTGGTGAACATCGCCATCCCCAGCATGCAGCGCACGCTGGACGCGAGCTTCGCGCAGATCAACTTCATCATCGTGGCCTACGAGCTGGCCTATGGCGTGCTGCTGATCGCCGGCAGCCGGCTGGGCGACCGCCTGGGCCGGCGCCGGCTGTTCGTGCTGGGCATGCTGGGCTTCGCGCTGACCTCGGCGCTGTGCGGGCTGGCGCCGGACGCCAATGCGCTGATCGCGGCGCGCGTGCTGCAGGGCGTGGCGGCGGCCATGCTGTTCCCACAGGTGTACGCGCTGATCCGCGTCAGCTACGACGGCCACGCGCGCCGCCGCGCCTTCGGCCTGCTGGGCATGACGCTGGGGCTGGCGGCCATCGCCGGCCAGGTGCTGGGCGGCTGGATCGTGCATGCCGACCTGTTCGGCCTGTCCTGGCGCGTGATCTTCCTGGTCAATGTGCCGCTGGGCCTGGCCGCCTGGAAGCTGGCGCGCCATCTGCCGGAGTCGCACGAACCTTCGGCCTCGTCGATGGACTGGCCCGGCGCCGCGCTGGCCGGGCTGGGCCTGGGCCTGCTGATGCTGGCGCTGATCGAGGGCCCGGCGCGGCACTGGCCTGCCTGGACGCTGGCCAGCGCCATGCTGGCCGTGGCCGCGCTGGCATTGTTCGTGCGTGCGCAGCGCCGCATCGGCGCGGCCGGCGGCGCGCCGCTGGTGGACATGACCCTGCTGACGCAGCCGCGCTTCGCCACCGGTTGCCTGCTGGTGCTGCTGGTGTTCTCGACGGCCGCCGCGCTGTTCCTGTGCTACGCGCTGCTGATGCAGACCGGGCTGGGCGTGGACGCGCTGACGGCGGGTTCCATTTTCGCGCCGGCCAGCGTGGGCTGCGTGGCCGGCTCGATGCTGGCGCCGCGACTGGTGGCGCGCTACGGCACGCCGGCCATCGCGCTGGCCGCGCTGCTCTATGGCGGCGCCACGGCGGCGGTGATGCTGCAGGTGGGCGCGGCCGGCGGCGCGCTGGCGCCCTGGTCGCTGGTGCCGGTGCTGGTGTGGCTGGGCGCGGCGCAAGGCGCGGTCAACACGCCGCTGGTGAACCTGGCGCTGGGCCTGGTGCCGGACCATCAGGCCGGCATGGCCGCCGGCGTGGTGTCGACCTTGCAACAGGTGGGCGCCGCGCTGGGCGTGGCGGCGGCGGGCATGCTGTTCAGCGGCGCGCTGGAGGCCGGCGCCGGCCTGCCTGCCGGCGACCGCTATGCGCAGGCCTTCGCCAGCGCGCTGCAATTCAACGTGGCCGCCATTGCGCTGTCGGCGCTGCTGCTGTGGCGGCTGGGCCGGCGCGGCTGAGGCCGGGCTCAGCCCGCCAGCGGCACGCCCGGCTGGCTGGCCGAGCGCGTGCCGGGCAGCGGGTGACAGGATTGCGGATGGTAGGTGTGGACCAGCGACAGCTTGACGCGGTCGCTGCTGTTGCCCTGGGCGGCGTGCAGCGTGCGGCAGTGGAAGAACACCACGTCGCCCGGCTCCAGGTCCGGACAGACCGCGCGCGCGATCCAGGGCGTGTTCAGCGGCTCGTCATCGCGGAAGAATTTCTTGGCGTCGAACTGGGCCGGCTGGAACGCCGCCGCATGCGAACCGGGGATGAATGAAAGGCCGCCGTTGGCGCGGGTCTCGTGGCCCAGGGCGAGCCAGCAGGACACCAGATCGGTATCCGAGAACGACCAGTAGCGGATGTCCTGATGCCAGCCGGTCAGGCTGCCGTAGGCCGGATGCTTGGTCATGACGCAGTTGTGGTGCACGGTGGACAGCACCGGCGTCTCGCCGAAATAGCGCGCCAGCCACTGGCCGATGGCCGGGTCCGTGGCCCATTGCGCGTACAGCGGGTCGCGACCATAGGCGGACAGCAGGCGGCGCACGGTCTGGCCGCCCTCGGCCTGGCGCGATTCTGGCGCGCCGGGGTAGCGCAGGTCGGCCTCGTATTCGATCGGCGCGACGTGATCCCGCAAGTGGCGCTCGGACAGCGCGCGCAAGGCGGCCACCCTGCCGGCATCGGCGAAACCGCGCGCCACCACGAAGCCCTGCTCGCGCAGGACGGCTATCTGTTCATCTGTGGGCAACGCGGCCATCTCGATTCTCAAGGCAACACGGGCATCCGCGGGGCATCGACAGCAAGCGGACGCAAGGGCGCTAGATTACTGCAAATCGCCCTGGGCAAGCCGCCCTGGGCAAGCCCGCGCTCCCGACGCGGGTTTCATGCGCCCCACAGCGCCGGCTTGTTGACCATCAGGTAGTAGGTCACGGCCATGGCGATGAAGGCCGGGTAGCCCAGCGCCTCCCAACGCCGCGCATACCGTGCGTACAGTTCGGGCAGCGCCCCCTGCGCCGCGTGCGCGTCGCGCGCCATGACCGCCATGCGCAGCTGCAGCCAGACCACCGGCAGCCAGCAGGCGCCCGCCAGCGCGTACAGGCCGATGGACAGTGCCAGCCAGGGCGTCGTCAGCGACCAGCCCGCCATGTGCGCCAGCGCGATGCCCGAGATCGGCTGAATGATCACGCAGGGCGTGGTGAACCACCAGTCGGCGCGCACCACCAGCCGGCTGACCACGGCCTGGGCGGCGACGTTGCCGCTGCGGTTGGTGAAGAACATGTAGAAGGCCGACCCGAGCCCGGTGCCCACCATCAGCACGCTGGACACGATATGCACGGACTTGAGCAACAGATAGGCATTCATGCGAGCTCCTTCTTCTTGGCTTGGGCCGACATCAGGTGCAGCAGCATGGCCGCGATCGGCAGGTTCTTGAGCAGCGGCCCGAGCGGATGCAGCCACAGCGCGGGCTGCAGGACGGTGGCCGTCACGGTCATCGCCAGCATCAGCGCCAGCGCCGCCAGATAGCTGGCGCGGCCGGGCCGCAGCCACAGCGCCAGGCCCACGGCCAGGTCGGCCAGCAGGCCGCTCCAGACCAGCAGGGCCTGCCAGCGCGTGTCGAGGATGCCGGCATCGGCCAGCAGCCGCGCGCTCAGGCCTTTGTGTTCCAGCGCGCTGACGAGCGCCGTGCCCAGCCAGACGATGACCAGGCTGGCATGCATGAGGCGCAGCCCGGGAGGAATGATGTTCGCGGCGGACAATGACATGCGACGGCTCCGTTTCAATCGCTGCGCAGCGTGGCCAGCAGCTGCCCGGGCGCGACGCCGGGCCGGCCCAGCCAGCGTTCCAGGGTGGCCGGATCAGTGACGTTGTCGCTTTCCAGCAGCGCCAGCGTTTCGCTGCACCAGGGCGACACCGGCAGCCAGTCGCCAGCGCGCGCGCTGGCCCGGCTCAGCCAGCCGGGCAGCGGGCCGACGCAAGCCGGCCGGTGGCCCATCTGCGCGCGCAGGCTGGCGATCAGCTGCGCCAGCGGCAGGGCCTCGGGTCCGCCGATCTCGACCAGGCCCGACGGCGCATCCGAACCCGCCATGCGCGCCACCGCGTCGGCCAGGTCGCGCACGGCCACGGGCTGCACGCGCGCCTGCAAGACCGGGCGCGGCAGCAGCAGGGCCGGCAGGCGCGCCAGGGCCAGGAACAGCTGGCTGCTGGCGCCGCCGGCGCCGAACACCACGCTGGGACGCAGCACGCAGCCGTTCAACCGCCCCTGCTGCGTCAGCGCCAGCAGATGCTCGTCGGCGGCGCGCCTGGTGCTGGCGTAGCGCGTGGCGCTGTGGGCGATGCCCAGGGCCGAGATCTGCGCCACCCGCCGCACGCCCGCCGCCGCGCAGGCATCGAACAGCGCGATGGGGGCGTCGGCGTGCATGGCTTGCAGCGGCCGGCTGGCGCTGTCGCGCAGCACGCCCGCGGCGTTGACCACGGCGTCGATGCCGGCCAGATGCGGCAGCCAGGCCTCGGCCGCGAGCGCCCTGGAAAAATCCAGCGGGGGCGCCGTGCGGCGGCTGCGCTGCACGGGCTCGTGGCCCGCCTGCTTCAGGCTGTCGACGATATGGCGGCCGATGAAACCCGTGCCGCCGCAGACCAGGATACGTATGGTGGCCTCACATTTCTCTGATTACAGAAATATTCGCTCAGCGCTTGCGCTTGGGCGCGGCCGTGGGCGGCGGCCCGGAACGGATGAAGCGTTGCACGCTGGCGCCCAGGCGCAGCACCTTGTCCAGCGTGGCGGGAGACAGGCGCAGCATCTCGTCGGTCCAGATGCCCAGCGATTCCATCAGGCGCAGCGTCTCGTGCACGCGGTCCTGGGTGTCGGGCGATTCCGCCTCGAAGCCGGGTTCGGCGATCAGGTCGCGCAGCATCTGCGAGGTGGGGTCGAACTCGCGCTGCTTGCGCTCGCGCACGATGGTGCGCAGCAGTTCCCAGACGTCGGCGGAGGTTTCGAAGTAGTCGCGCCGATCGCCGGGCCGGCGACTGCTGCGGATCAGGCCCCAGTTCAGCAATTCCTTGATGCTGTTGCTGACGTTGGAGCGCGCGGCGCTCAGCGTGTCGGCGATTTCCTCGGCGTTCAGCGGCCTGCCGTGGAAGAAGAGTAGCGCGTGGATCTGCGCGACCGTCCGGTTCACGCCCCAGCTGTTGCCCATGTCTCCCCAGTGGAGAATGAAGCGTTGTGCGATGGGAGTCAGTTTCATGACTCCAGTGTCGAGGCGCCTGAAATTTCTGTCAAGACAGAAATTTCAATTTCCCGTGGCGCGGAGGAGAAGCGGCCGTCGGCCGTGCCGGATCACTTGCCGGCGGCGGCGTCGCGCTCCTGTTCCTCGTGGTGCACCCATTCGCGCCACACGGCCACCAGCAGCGCCATCAGCACCGGGCCGACGAACAGGCCCACGATGCCCATGGTCTTGACCCCGCCCACCAGGCCGAAGAAGGTTGGCAGGAACGGCAGCTTGACCGGCCCGCCCACCAGGCGCGGACGCAGGGTCTTGTCGACGATGAACAGCTCCACGCTGCCCCAGACCATCAGCGCGATGCCGGCGACCATGTGGCCGGAGCCGACCAGGTACAGCGACACCAGCGTGAAGGACAGCGGCGCGCCGCCGGGGATCAGCGCCATGAAGCCGGTCACCACGCCCAGCAGCACCGGCGAAGGCACGCCCGCGACCCAGTAGGCCACGCCCAGCACCACGCCCTCGCCCAGGGCGATCAGGCCCATGCCGGTGACGGTGGAGTTGATGGTGGCCGGCACCACGCGCGAGAAACGCTGCCAGCGCGCCGGCAGGATGCGTTCGCCCAGCACGTCCAGCTGGGCCACCATGCGGTTACCGTCCTTGTAGACGAAGAACAGCGTGATCAGCATGAACAGCACGGTCAGCAGCAGCTGGAACACATTGCCGGTGGCGGCCAGCACCATGCGGTAGATGTTGCCCAGGTGTTCGCCACTGACGGCCTCGACCAGCGCGCCCAGCGCGTGGGGCTGGCCAATGTAGGCCTGCCAGTATTCCGCCAGCCGCTCGCCCAGCACCGGCATGGACGTGATCCAGGCGGGCACGTCGACGCCGTGGCGGTTAGCCGCGATGGCCCAGGCGAAGAAGGAGCTGGCTTCCTTGATGGCGTAGGACAGCGCCAGCGACAGCGGCACGACCAGCACCACGATGACCACCAGCAGCGCCAGCGTGGCCGCCAACGCGGTGCGTCCGCCGCAGCGCGCCACCAGGCGCTGGTAGACCGGCCAGCTGGCCAGGCCGATGATCAGCGCCGCCAGCGCGGGCACCAGGAAACCGCTGAGGAAATACGCTCCCGCCAACAGTACGAGCAACAAAAGCCCACGGGCGATCAGGTATGCGGGAAGGACAGGCTGCATGTATGCGTATCGACAGAAAAGGCGTTACGGGCTTTGACTGTCGGACTATACAGACGTTTCACATCATGCGATGGACGCGAAGCCTGTAATTGCTACGGGGTTTCCCCAGGAAATGGGGACGGGCGGACGCGAAAGCGTCCGGGCCGGAGTCCCGCGCCTCTCGGCGCAATGGCGGCCGGCCCTGATCGTGCCGGCGCCATCATCCGCCTACAGCGCGTATTCCGCCGCTTCCTCGCGGGCGCTGCGCCGGCCGAGCAGGGCCTCGGTCAGCGTGGCGCGGGCGGGCTCGGGCTGCGGCGCGGGCAGCCGGGCCTTGGCCGCCTCGGTCTTGAAGACGCCGCAGGTGAGCGCGGCGGGATCGGTCTCGTCGCGGCCGCTCAGCAAGGGGCAGCTGGCGAACAGCTCGGCCACCCAGTCGGCGAAGGCGCGCACCTTGGGCGAGAGCTGGCGGCTCTGCGGGTAGAGGATGGACATCGGCACGGCGCCGGGCTTCCACTGCGGCAGCACCTCGATCAGCTCGCCCGATTGCAGGTGCGGCAGCGCCATGTAGCGCGGGGTCTGGATCAGGCCGAAGCCCTTCAGCCCGCAATCCAGGTAGGCGCCGGCCTCGTTCACCGCCACCGTGCCCTTCATTTCGACTTCCTGGTGCTTGCCGTCCACCTTGAAGTTCCAGGCGCAATTGCGGCCGCTGCGGCTCATGAAGTAATGCACCGCGTGGTGCCGGCCCAGTTCCTCGATGGTCTGCGGCATGCCATGGCGCGCGATGTACGACGGCGACGCGCAGGTCACGGTCTGCAGCATGCCGATGCGGCGCGCCACCAGGCTGGAATCCTCCAGGTCGCCGGAGCGGATCACGCAGTCGACGGCTTCCTGCACCATGTCCACCGGCCGGTCGCCCAGGCCCAGCACCAGCTCGACATCGGGGTACTTGTCGTGGAAATCGCACAATGACGGAATCAGGATCAGCCGGCCGATGCAGGTCGGCACGTCGATGCGCAGCCGCCCCTTCAGGCGCAGCGCCGCTTCCTGGAAGCAGGCCTCGGTTTCCTCGACGTCGGCCAGGATGCGCACGCAGTGCTGGTAATAGCCGGCGCCGTCCGGCGTCAGGCCGATGCGCCGCGTGGTGCGGTTCAGCAGACGCACGCCCAGCAGGCGTTCGAGGTTCTGGATGATGGTGGTGACGGTGGTGCGCGGAAGGGAAAGGCTGTCGGCCGCCCGGGTGAAGCTATTGGCGTCCACGACGCGCACGAACACCTGCATAGCCTGGAAGCGGTCCATGTCGGCGTGCTCTGTAAAAGTCGGGGTGTGGGAAGCATAACCCGAAACCCGTCGAGATTAGTCGTTCCTGACGACTAGTGTTGCCGAATTAGACGGGTTTATCCGGCACCAGATAACACTCAGAATGGCAACCATCTTGAAGCGCCCGTGCCTCCCGGCACCGCCAGACGGGCACGTCAACCCTCAGCCTCCGCGTCCGCGCCCCGGCCAGCCCTAGCCAAGCTGCCAGCGCCGGACAGCCGACCCCGGTCGATGTTGCAACGCAGCATGAAACGGAAGCCGAGGATTGCCGTGCCCAGGCGGCCCGCCGGCCGCCGCCGCCCGCCCCCCGGCCTTTACGCGCGGACGCTTCGCTCCTCTCCTCACATCAAGGAACATCATGGTTTCGCGTAATCGTTTTGCTGTGCTCGCCGTTTTCGCAGCCGTCATCGCGGCCGGCGGCGGCTATGCCCTGTTTCGCGCGCCCGCCGGCGCCAATGCCGCCCAGGCCCAGACAGCGCCCGCCGCGCCCCAGGTCGACGTGGCCGAAGTGGTCAACAAGACCATCGTCGACTGGCAGCGCTATTCCGGCCGGCTGGAAGCCATCGACCGGGTCGACATCCGACCGCTGGTCTCCGGCACCCTGACCGCGGTGCACTTCCAGGACGGCACCATCGTCAAGAAGGGCGACGTGCTCTTCACCATCGACCCGCGCCCCTACGCGGCCGAGGTGGACCGCGCCGCCGCCACCCTGACGGCGGCTCGCGCCCGCGCTTCCTACACCGCCAGCGAGCTGGCGCGCGGCCAGCGCCTGCTGGGCGACAACGCCATCGCGCGCCGCGACTTCGAGGAAAAGCAGAACGCCGCCCGCGAAGCCGCCGCCAACCTGCAGGGCGCCCAGGCCGCGCTGGACTACGCCAAGCTGAACCTGGGCTACACCCGCATCGAGGCCCCGGTGGCCGGCCGCGTCTCGCGCGCCGAGGTCACGGTGGGCAACGTGGTCGCCGCCGGCGCCGCCTCGGTGCCGCTGACCACGCTGGTGTCGGTGTCCAAGATGTACGCATCGTTCGACGTGGACGAACAAACCTTCCTGAAGTACATCAACCCGGCCCGCAACGGCAAGGCCGGCAGCGTGCCGGTGGAACTGGGCCTGGCCAACGAGGACGGTTATTCGCGCACCGGCGTCGTGCAATCGGTGGACAACCGCCTGGACGCCACGTCCGGCACCATCCGCGTGCGCGCCGAGTTCGACAACGGCGACGGTTCGCTGCTGCCCGGACTGTACGCCCGCATCCGCCTGGGAGGCACCGAGCCGCGCCAGGCCGTGCTGATCGACGAGAAGGCCATCGGCACCGACCAGGACAAGCGCTACGTGCTGGTGCTGGACGACAAGAACAACGCCATCTATCGCCAGGTCAAGCTGGGCGCCAACCAGGACGGCCTGCGCGTGGTCGATTCCGGCCTGGCGGCCGGCGAGCGCATCGTCGTCAACGGCCTGCAACGCGTGCGTCCGGGCGACCCCGTGACGCCCACCGTCGTGCCCATGGCCTCGGCCCAGCGCAAGCCGGTCCAGACCGCATCGAACGCCGTGGCCTCGGTGAACTGAGCCGCCGCACCCGAAGAGTATCCTCATGAACATCTCGAAATTCTTCATCGACCGGCCGATCTTCGCGGGCGTGCTGTCCGTGCTGGTGCTGCTGGCGGGCCTGCTGGCCATGTTCCAGCTGCCCATCTCGGAGTACCCGGAAGTCGTGCCGCCCTCGGTGGTGGTGCGCGCCCAGTACCCCGGCGCCAACCCCAAGGTCATCGCCGAAACCGTCGCCTCGCCGCTGGAGGAATCCATCAACGGCGTCGAGAACATGCTCTACATGCAGTCTCAGGCCAACAGCGACGGCAACCTGACGCTGACGGTCAACTTCAAGCTGGGCGTGGACCCGGACAAGGCCCAGCAGCTGGTGCAGAACCGCGTCTCGCAGGCGCTGCCACGCCTGCCGCCGGACGTGCAGCGCCTGGGCGTGACCACGGCCAAGAGCTCGCCCACGCTGACGCTGGTGGTGCACCTGATCTCGCCCAATGACCGCTACGACATCACCTACCTGCGTAACTACGCGATCCTGAACGTCAAGGACCGCCTGGCCCGCATCACGGGCGTGGGCGAAGTGACGGTGTGGGGCTCGGGCAACTACTCGATGCGCGTCTGGCTGGACCCGCAGAAGGTCGCCCAGCGCGGCATGACCGCCGGCGAAGTGGTCAGCGCCATCCGCGAGCAGAACGTGCAGGTCGCCGCCGGCGTGATCGGCGCCTCGCCCACGCTCGGCGACGTGCCGCTGCAGCTGAACGTGAACGCGCGCGGCCGCCTGCAGACCGAGGAAGAGTTCCGCGACATCATCCTGAAGACCTCGCCCGACGGCGCCGTGACGCACCTGTCCGACGTGGCGCGCGTGGAGCTGGACGCCCAGGAATACGGCCTGCGCTCGCTGCTGGACAACAAGCAGGCGGTGGGCATGGGCATCATGCAGTCGCCCGGCGCCAACGCGCTGGACGTGTCCACCAAGGTGCGCGCGGCCATGGCCGAGCTGGCCCAGGACTTTCCCCCGGGCGTGGAGTACCGCATCGAGTACGACCCCACCCAGTTCGTCAGCGCCAGCATCGAGGCGGTGGTTCACACGCTGCTGGAAGCGATCGCGCTGGTGGTTCTGGTGGTGATCCTGTTCCTGCAGACCTGGCGCGCGTCCATCATCCCGCTGCTGGCCGTGCCGGTC
Organism: Achromobacter sp. 1011811831; assembly: GCF_059760905.1. Classification (NCBI taxonomy): domain Bacteria; kingdom Pseudomonadati; phylum Pseudomonadota; class Betaproteobacteria; order Burkholderiales; family Alcaligenaceae; genus Achromobacter; species Achromobacter sp. 1011811831. The sequence goes on along the minus strand of NZ_JCBANG010000006.1, from coordinate 29,516 downwards.
TCCATCGTGGGCACCTTCGCGCTGCTCCTGGTCTTCGGCTATTCCATCAACGCGCTGTCGCTGTTCGGCATGGTGCTGGCCATCGGCATCGTGGTGGACGACGCCATCGTGGTGGTGGAAAACGTCGAGCGCAACATCGCCGCCGGGCTCACCCCGCGCGAGGCGACCTACCGCGCCATGCGGGAAGTGAGCGGCCCCATCATCGCCATCGCGCTGACGCTGTGCGCGGTGTTCGTGCCGCTGGCCTTCATGACCGGTCTGACCGGGCAGTTCTACAAGCAGTTCGCCATGACCATCGCCATCTCGACGGTGATCTCGGCGTTCAACTCGCTGACCCTGTCGCCGGCGCTGTCGGCCATCCTGCTCAAGGGCCATCACGAGAAACCCGACTGGCTGACCCGTGGCATGAACCGCGTCTTCGGCCGCTTCTTCAACTGGTTCAACAACATGTTCGGCCGCGCCTCGGAATCCTATGGCGTGGGCGTGTCCGGCGTGATCCGCCGCAAGGCCGGCGCCATGGGCGTATACGCCCTGCTGGTGGCCGCCACCATCGGCGTGTCGTACCTGGTGCCCGGCGGCTTCGTGCCCGCGCAGGACAAGCAGTACCTGATCGGCTTCACGCAGCTGCCCAACGGCGCCTCGCTGGACCGCACCGACGCGGTGATCCGACGCATGAGCGACATCGCCCTGAAGGAACCCGGCGTGCAGAGCGCCATCGCCTTCCCCGGCCTGTCGATCAACGGCTTCACCAACAGCTCCAGCGCCGGCATCGTGTTCGTGATGCTCAAGCCCTTCAACGAGCGCAAGGGCGCCGCGCTGTCGGGCAACGCCATCGCGGGCTCGCTGAACCAGAAGTTCGCCGCCATCCAGGACGCGTTCATCGCCGTGTTCCCGCCCCCGCCCGTGATGGGTTTGGGCACGCTGGGCGGCTTCAAGTTCCAGATCGAGGACCGCGGCGCAGCCGGCTACGCCGAGCTGGACAAAGCCAAGGCCGCCTTCCTGGCCAAGGCGCGCCAGGCGCCGGAACTGGGCCCGGCCTTCTCCAGCTACGAGATCAACGTGCCGCAGCTGGACGTCGACCTGGACCGCGTCAAGGCCAAGCAGCTGGGCGTGCCGGTGACGGAAGTGTTCGACACCATGCAGATCTACCTGGGCTCGATGTACGTGAACGACTTCAACCGCTTCGGCCGCGTCTTCCAGGTGCGGGCACAGGCGGACGCGCCGTTCCGCGCCCATGCCGACGACATCCTGCAGCTGAAGACCCGCAACAGCGCCGGCGACATGGTGCCGCTGTCGTCGCTGGTCACGGTCAAGCAGACCTTCGGCCCGGAAATGGTGGTGCGCTACAACGGCTACACCGCCGCCGACATCAACGGCGGGCCGGCGCCGGGCTATTCGTCCGACCAGGCCCAGGCCGCGGCCGAGCGCGTGGCCGCCGAGACGCTGCCGCGCGGCATGAAGCTGGAATGGACCGACCTGACCTATCAGCAGATCCTGGCGGGCAACGCCGGCCTGTGGGTGTTCCCCATCAGCGTGCTGCTGGTGTTCCTGGTGCTGGCCGCGCTGTACGAAAGCCTGACGCTGCCGCTGGCCGTGATCATGATCGTGCCGATGAGCATCCTGGCGGCGCTGACGGGCGTGTACCTGACCGGCGCCGACAACAACATCTTCACCCAGATCGGGCTGATGGTGCTGGTGGGCCTGTCGGCCAAGAACGCGATCCTGATCGTGGAATTCGCCCGCGAGCTGGAGATGAACGGCCGCAGCCCGCTGGAAGCCGCCATCGAGGCCAGCCGCCTGCGCCTGCGCCCCATCCTGATGACGTCGATCGCCTTCATCATGGGCGTGGTGCCGCTGGTGCTGTCGTCCGGCGCCGGCTCGGAAATGCGCCACGCCATGGGCGTCGCCGTGTTCTTCGGCATGCTGGGCGTGACCCTGTTCGGCCTGTTCCTGACGCCGGTGTTCTACGTGCTGCTGCGCTCCATCGGCGGCAAGCAGCTGCATTCGGCGGCGCCGCATGAAGCGCCGGTCTGCGTGCCGCACATCGACCCGCACGCGCCGCCCGCCTCGCAGCACGGCGCCTGATCCGGCCATCGAACCAGGACTAGAGCGAGAAGCCAGCGCGTCCCGTCCAGCGGGGCGGGACGCGCCCTCAAGAGAATAGCCATCATGAAGAAAAGACTGATCCGCGGTTCCGCCCTGCTTGCCACGCTGCTCGTGCTGGCCGGCTGCGCGGTGGGACCGGACTACCAGCGGCCCGCGGCCGCCACCCCGGCTGCCTACAAGGAAGCCGCCCTGCCCGCCTCGGAAGCCGGCAGCTGGAAAACCGCCGAACCCTCCGAGGAAGCCCTGCGCGGCGAATGGTGGAAGCTGTTCGGCGACGAGGGCCTGAACCAGTTGCAGGAAGAAGCGCTGCGCGCCAACCAGAACCTGCAGGCCGCCGCCGCCCGCCTGACCCAGGCCCGCGCCCTGCAGCGCGAGGCGCGCGCCGCCTTCTTCCCCAGCCTGGACGCCGCCTTCGGCCCGTCGCGCCAGCGCCCCTCGGCGGTGTCGCGCGGCCTGCCCGACGGCACGCCGACCAGCCCGTCGACCACCTGGCGCGCCCAGGCCAGCGTGGCCTACGAGGCCGACCTGTTCGGCCGTGTCTCGTCGACGGCCGACGCCGCCACCGCCGACGCGCAGCAGAGCGAGGCGCTGTACCGCTCGGTGCTGCTGGCGCTGCAGGCCGACGTCGCCACCACCTATTTCCAGGTGCGGGAACAGGACGCCGAGGCACAGCTCTATCGCCAGACGGTCAAGCTGCGCACCGACACGCTGCAGCTGATCCAGCGGCGCTATGACGCCGGCGACATCAGCGAGCTGGACCTGGCGCGCGCCAGGTCCGAGCTGGCGCAGGCGCAGTCCGAGGCGCTGGGCATCGACCGCCGCCGCGCCGCCGCCGAGCACGCGCTGGCCGTGCTGCTGGGCCGCGCGCCGTCCGACTTCGCCATGCCGCCGCAGCCGCTGCAGAAGGTCGCGGTATCGGTGCCGGCCGGCCTGCCGTCCACGCTGCTGGAACGCCGCCCCGACATCGCCGCCGCCGAGCGCGCGATGGCCGCCGCCAACGCCCGCGTCGGCGCGGCCAAGTCGGCGTTCTTCCCGCGCCTGGATATCACCGGCGCCTTCGGCTACGAGTCGTCGGAGCTGGGCAATCTGTTCCAGTGGTCCAGCCGCACGTTCCTGCTGGGTCCGCTGGTGGGCGCGGCGCTGTCGATGCCGATCTTCGACGGCGGCCGCCGCCAGGCCGGCCTGGATCGCGCCCGCGCGGTCTACGAGGAAGACGTGGCGGTGTACCGGCAGACGGTGCTGAATGCGTTCCGCGAGGTCGAGGACAATCTGGCGAACCTGCGGATTCTGGCGGACCAGACGCGGGCGCAGGACGCGGCCGTGGAGTCGGCGGCGCGGGCAGCGAAGCTGTCGCACACGCAGTACCGGGAGGGGGCGATCAACTATCTGGATGTGATCGAAGCGGATCGCAGCGTGTTGCTGCAGCAGCGGGTGTCGGTGCAGTTGAGCGGGGAGCAGGCTCGGTCTGCCGTGGGGTTGATTCGGGCGCTGGGTGGGGGATGGGGAAATCCTGTGCCTGGTGGGGCTGGGCAGGTGGCTGTCAAGTAGGTAGCCTCTTGCGGGGGCGGGTGCTGGGTGTGCTCGCTGCCGTTGAATTGCGTGTTGTGCTTCGTGGGACCTGTCGTTGCTGTCGCTTCGTGGGCCGCCCCTCGGGCGGGGCTACGGGTTTCGAGGGATGTGGCGTTGCTGGAGCCGTGGTCGGTGGCGAGGCTTGCTTCGCCCGCAGAAACTGGCCGCGCGGGCGGCCAGTTTCTGCATACGTGGTGTCTTGCGTTGGGTTTCGACGCTGCGCGCTGATACAGAGCCCGGAGAATTGGCGGCTTCTCGGACTGCGGCGTACCGCGAACCTTCGTGACGAGCAGGGCAAAGCAGCCAAAGTCGGAGCACTCGAATCGAGCTACGTCACCATGATCTTCACCATCGGCTATGAAGGCATTGACCTCACCAGGTTCATGTCCTTGCTTTCGCACGACAACATTGGCACCGTCGTCGATGTTCGCGAAATGCCGCTTTCCCGCAAGCGGGGTTTTTCAAAAACCGCATTGAGAACGGCGCTCAATCAATCGGGCTACGAATACGTCCACCTGTCGATGGCAGTGCGCCCTGCATCGTTGGCGTTTTCCTGGGCGGATAGATGAGACTGATGATGAGCCATTGATTCTGGAAGCGATGCTGATTGCCCTTCAACAGCATCATGTCCTTGGATTGTATTGATCCCGACAGCTTCTGCCGGAAGACCTCATCGCAATCCGATCCGTAGTCCCTGCGACATCGCCGATAAAGCTGCCCTGCCCCCGAGCACGCGTCAGCTTGAGGATTTCCTCTTCGGACCACTCCGCCTTTGTGGCAGTCACAATGCTCAATCCGGTCGGTTCGCGCGGCTTCAGAAGCGCCAGCGATCCTTTGGATTCCCTTGCCCATTTTTCAAGATCGGAAAAAATTTCAAGCTGAGAAATGCGGCGTATCCATTCCCTGCGCAGCTGCCATTCTGCATGGGTTGAGACTTTCTCGCCGCATGTAAGCCGAGGCCCGACTGACAGCAAAAATCAGACAAGCGATCCATTGCAGGATCAATGGAGGTATTCCTATACTTTCCCCGCCGCCACGTCATCGCTAGCCCGGGCTGAGAGCCGGAATACGAATTGCGCGCCACCGCAGTTTTCAGCCTGTCCCAAGGAAGCTCCGTGACCACCCAGCCTCATCCCCTGACCACCAATCGCTGGTCCATCGCGGACGAGCCCGAATACGGCCGCCTGCGCCTTTCCCGCCTGCATCAACTGGAACGCGCCCGGCTCGGCATAGAGACGATTGCGCGGCTGGTTGGCAACAGCGCACTGGAACCGGGCGCCAGCGGCGCTGCCCCCTTCGACGCGGAAACCGTGGCCCGCTTGATGGGGGGCGTGGAGAGCCTTTGCGAGCACCTCGGCGTGCTGGGCGAGACCATCCAGGAAGAGTCATTGCGGCACAACGACAGCGCGCATTGATCTCCTGGCGTCATGAGCAAGGCGTCTCGTTAGGTGATGCCTCATGCTCAGATAGCCAGCCGCGCCGGCCAGCGCCACAACCGCCGTCAGTACTCTATTGTCATGATCGGCCGATCCATATAGGCGCCCACCGGCACGTCGGCCTGCTGGGTGTTGATGCGCCCTTCTATCGCTATTGATTGATTGAGACCCATGCCCGTGCCGTTGAGCGGCGCGCCCTGGCTGATGATGTTGCCTGTGCCCGGCTGGTAGAGCTGGTATTCGATGTAGTTATTGCCAGGTCCTTTCATCCTGCGCATGCCGTTGGCGGGATTTTCCCCATCGTCGACGTAGAATTTATATGGCGCCAGCAACGTGCAATAGACTTCCAGATTGGCGGTCGACGACTTGAACATCGAGACCAGCGGCTGGGCGCCAAAGTTCAACGTGGCCGTCGCGCCATTGATATTGCAGGACTTGCGCACGTTGATGGCGACGTTGACGGTCGTATTCGCGGTGCCGCTATGCCAGAAAAATGGGGCGCAAAATCCAAGCGCGCCAAACGAGCAGTAGCCCCACTCCCACCTGAGGGAAATGATGTCGGTGTATTTGCCGGCGATCGGCACCGCGTTGGCCTGCGTTTCCAGGAAGAGCTGCACGCTGCCGCCCACAGAACCGCCCAGCCCCAGGAAACTGAGTCCGCCTTGCGGCAGATTAACCTGCTGGCCAAATGGCAAGTTGATGGTACTTTTCGCATCGCTGTACAGCTTGTAGGGCACGCGGAAGGCGCCCCCTGACGATGCGACCATCGAACCCCCATTGGCGCTCAATGCCGTCACCTTGAGTTCGGAATTTGTCCCGAGATTGACAAGCGAAAAGAAATTGCATTGAAAGCTGGAATCGAATTGCCGCGAATTCTGGCTCTTGTAGAGCTCCCAGGAATAGAACGCGCCGAAGTCGACGGGCGGCGCGATGCCACCCTGGCAATTCTGGACGACCTGGGCCGGGGTCTGCGCCCGGCCAGCTGCCGCCATGCCGGCCATCAGCGCCAGGAAAACCAGTAACGATCGAAGCAGGATGCGCATGATGAATGGGCTCATTGGCAGGTAAGGGCGCCGAGGCGGACGATGCCGGTCTGCGGCGGCGGGGAACCGAGGGACACCTGGCAGGCGGGCTTGCCGTCGGCGGGCAGCACGCTCAAGGTCGGGGCGGCCGGCAGCGCTTCCAGGTAGACCTCGCCTTCGCGGCCGACCCAGGCGACATCCTTGCCGTCTGCCTGGACCCGGCTGCCGGCGGCTACCTGACGGCCGTCGCCATGCATCGCCGAGAACACGCCCGCCCGCAGCTTTTCGATAGGAAAGCGCAACAGCAGCCCGCTGCGGTCGCGGACGGCGGCCTGGGTCTTGGCCACGGGAATCTTCACGTCCGCCGGCAGATTCACCGGATCGATCCCGATATGCGCGGCATACCAGGATGTGACGGAGGGAATCAGCAGGTGGCCGTTGGCATCGGTCACGCCCACGTCCTGGTTCTCGAAACTCACGGGCACGCCGGCGTAGCCATCGGTGGAGACCAGGGCGAAGGCGTCGGTCACGGGCCGGGCCAGATGCAATGCGCCGTCCATGGCGATGATCGATCCGCCCAGTTGCGCCCATTGCGTCAACTCGCTGCGCTGGCCGTAGACGCCGCCGCGCAGGTCGAAGCGCCGGGCGCGCCAGTTGATCTCGGCCTGGCGGTACATATCGTCCGCCGTGGCATGGCTGGCGCCCAGGCTCCAGCCGACGCCGCCAGCCAGGGGCGCGGCTTTCGCATAGCCGACCTGTTCCGTGCGCCGACCGTCGCGGTCGCGGCTGACGCTGGCGCTGGCGCTGGCGCCCTCGCCCAGCGAGATCGACAAGGACAGCTGGGCGCCGAAACCCGACGAGCCGATCTCGCGATTGGCGCTGGTATACAGGTTCATTCCTTGTCCCAGCGGCAAGCCGTAGGACAGGTTGAGCAGGCGCGTGCGCTGGCCGGGGCCATAGTCCATATCGAACCAGCCCAAGCCCAGCGCGCCGTAGCTGCCCATGGACAGGCTGGCGGTGGCCTGGTCTTCCCGCCTGGCCAGGCGGCCCGTGTTCCGGTACAGGCCCAGGTTCGCGAAACCCTCGTCGCGCTGTGTGCGCCGCAGCCCCACGCTGAAGTTCTGGTTGGCATACGAATAGCCGAGCGACCATTGCCGGCCGTTGAGGGCGCTGTCGTTGTACTCCGGACCGCCGCGCGTCGCCGGCGCGCGCCCCAGCATCACTTCGACGATCGACCGCGCGCGCGGGTCCTGCGCCTGCGGTTGGCCGATCTTGCCTGGTGCTGCGTGGCTGGCGGCGATCGAGGCATTGACCACGCCCAGCATTCCCACCTGGATGTTCGAGCCAAGGCCGCCGGCGGCGAAACCGGGCGCCCCCTGCGCCCAGGCGGTTCCGGTCCATCCGGAACTCAGGCCCCGGCGAACCACGCCGCTGGCGGCGATGTCGCCATAATCGAAGGAGACCACACCGTACTGCCTGCGCAGCACGCCCACAGAGGCGCTGTAGTCCGTCAAGCCCGGACTCAGCAGCTCATTCGACACATAGAAAGACACTTCCTGGCTGACCTCCCGGCCCAGCGCATCGCGCGTGACCACCGTGGCTGTGCCGGCGCCGTTGATATAGGGCAGGCTTTGCACCGTGAACGGCCCCGGCCCGACCTCGCGCGTGCCCATGCGATAGTTGTTGATGAACAGGTCCACCGCCGTCGGCACGGCCGCCTGGCCGGCGAACTGCGGCACGGGGTAGGTCACCAGGTCTGGCCGCGTGGCGAAGTTGCGCCCGATCTGCACGCCCGCCATGCGCACGGAACTGGAATCGGCCAGGGAGTCGGTCACGAGATCGCCCAGGACGTACTTGCGCATGGTGGCGGGGTCGTTATAGCGCCATTGCGTGTCGTAGCGCATGAAACGCGGGCCGCCCGTCGTGTACTGCCCGCGCAGGGAACCGCGCCACGCGCCAGTCGACGACAGCGCGCCAAAGGGACTGAACAGGCGTTGCTCGCTCCACGCCGAGAACGTCGACGTGTGGCGGTTCCGGTTGAAATACGCGTCGTAGTTCAGCAGCACGCCGGTCGAGCTGTCGGCCTGTATCGACGGCCTGGCCTGCGCCTGCATGTCGACCATCTGTTGCGGCAGCCAGTCCGTCGGCACGGTCACCGCCAGCTGTTGCGCCGCGTTGTTCAAGGCCACCTGGACGCCAGGAATCTGGTCCACCGCGACCACGTCCTGGTCCGGCGACTCGACCTTCACGCCCAGATGCTTCAGCACGGAGGCCGGCAGGTAGTAGTGGCCCTGCCGGTACTCCACCTTCTGGATCTCGCCGGCGGACTTGCCGTTGACCAGCACGTCCAGGTAGAGCGTGCCGTCCGGCATCGAGAATGCGCCGCTCTCGGTTTGGGCCTCGGCGTTCCACCCGCAGGCGGCCAGCGACAGGATGGCGAGGAGCCGGCGCGATCGCGCCGCGCGGGTTCGCCTGATGAGCATGGAAGACATGGACACGGCCGCTTCAACGCCCCGGGATCGTCCGCGATTCGCGGTCGCTGTTGATATTGGCCTTCAAGGTGCCGCCGGCCTGGACGGCGGCCGGCGCGTCGAAACGCATTTCGGCGCCCGGCAACACATAGCCGAGCAGCCCAGGCACGGACCAGACTTCGCGGCCGCCCAGCGCATAGCTGACATGGGACAGGCGCGCATGCACCGCGCCGGTGTTGCGCACCACCAGCTGGCGCTGGCCCTGCTTGCCCTGGATGGAATAACTCAGTTCCGGCTGGGCGGCTTTCGCGTCCGGATGCTTGCGCGCATCCTCGCGCGTCCATGCGCCCTGCCCGCTGACAAAGAGCGGCACGGAATAGCGCAGCTGGAAAGCCAGGCCGGCGCCGCCCTGGTTGGCGGGTTGGGGCGCCGCCGCGCCGTCCTGGCCTTCGCCCACAGTCCGCGCCGCGCCGTCGCTGGGAATCTCGTCGATGAGGATGCGATAGGCATCTTCCTTGCCGGCCTGGACCACGACGGTGCGGATCAGGCGCAGCAGCTGGCGCTGGCCCGGCTTGATCTCGGCCGCGGGCGGACTGACCACGATGTGGTCCTGCGGCGCCAGCTCGTCCGTGCCATTGGCCTGGCTCCAGCGCAATGCGCGGATCTGGATCCGGGAGGCAGACTGTCCATTGTTCTCCAGCCAGATCGCGGCGCCGGATTCGTCATGTTCGATGACCGGATCAATCGGCCAGACCAGAATGGAGGTCGCGGCGGGCGCGGCGCTGGACAGGCACAGCGCAAGCAGCGCGCCGGCGGAGCGGACTAGGGATTTCATGGGAAGGAGGATCAGTAGTAGACAGTGACGATCAATTCGTCGGTGTAGACGCCCGGCGAGGGCTGTGTGGCGGCGCTTTGCAATTTGGCGTAGACCGGCAGCTCGATGCGCCCGCCGGGCGCCGTCATCCGCATGCCTTCGCTGTTCGCGCCCCAGCGCAGGCTGTGGCTGCTGTCGCGGTACAGCTCATACTTGAGGACATTGCCGCTGGTGGCGTGCTTCAACTTGCGCCCGGATGCCGACGCGCCCGCGTTCTGGCCGTCGTTGATATCCACCCGGAAATCGGTGCCGGGCGTGCAGGTCATCACGACGCTGCCCGCGCCGACCGAGGATACGGTCGTCATATCCTTGTCGAGCTTTTGCACCGTACCGAAATCGATAACGCCCAATGATTGGCCTAGCTGCGCCGAACCCAATGCCCCGAACCAGCAGCCGGCAGTAATCTCGGCCCGCACCGTCAACCGCTGGGTCACCGTCTCGGCGCCCGCCCCTCCCGCATGACTCAACACGCAGGCAAGCAGCGTCGATAACACGCCGCGCACTGGCCACCGCCGCGCGACTACCATTGAATCGTCACCTTGACCGTATCGCTGTACACGCCGTTAACCGGGGTCGACTGACGATCGATCGCCGCGTAGACGGGTATCGTTTCCTCGGTCCCGGTGCCGGACCGCGCCACCGGCGCCACCGCAGTCCAGGGCACGCTCATGGCGGCGTCGCTGTACAGCGCGTAGCGGACCAGCGCGCCGGTCGGACCTTTCAACTGGCGCTGCGAACCCGCATCGTTCTGGCCCGCGCCCAGCACCACGCGATAGGGCACGCCCGCCGCGCATTGCACGCGGATGCCCGATGCGCCCGCGCCGCTCGTCGTTTTCACGCCGTGGGAGAGGCTGGAGTACGAACCAAAGTCGACTTTGCCGAAGGCGTCCGGCGCGCCGCCCGGCGCCAAGGCGCCGGCCGAGCAGAGATTGGCGACCACGGCGCGCACGCCCAAGGTCGCGCTACCAGAATGCGAAAAACTCTGCGCGCCCGCCGGCGCGATGGCTGCGACGCACAACAGGGAAAAGAGAAAGCGGCTAGGCATGATGGCTTCCGGGGGCCGGCGTCGATGCGCCAGCCCCGCGCGGGGTGACGGTTTACCAGCTGACGGTCATCGTGACGACATCGGAGTACTTGCCCGATCCAGGCGTTTTCGCCATGGCGGGAATGCGGCCGTAGACCACCATCTCGGCCTCGCCGCCGCTGCCATTGCCAAGGTAGGGGTTCTTGCTGTCCCAGGCCTTCTGACGGGCGGCATCCTGGTACAGGACGTAGGGCACGTACTCGACGCCCTGCGCGCCGGTCATGGCCATGCGGCGGGTATCGCCATCCACGTTGCGCCCGTTGTCCAGCGATACGCGGTAATCCACGCCCGAGGTGCAATTGAGCTTGATGACCGCTCCCCCGGTGCCCCTGGCCTGCCCGTCGATCGCGGAGGTCAGGGCGGAGACTTCGCCGAAGCTCAGGGTGCCGAAGTTATTGGCGGTCGTCGTGCCGTTGACGACTTCGCAGCCCTTGCCGATCGTCAGTTCGACGCCAAGTTTGCCCTGCACCTGGCCCGTGGAATAGGTGGGAGCGGCCGGGGCGGCCGGGGTTGTGGTTGTGGCCGCGGCCGCGGCGCCGGTGTTGGCGAACGACGTCGCGGAAAACGCGCAAACAACGCACGCAAGGGAACTGCTCAGGAGGGTCTTCTTCATGAGAGGGCTCGGGTTCTATCCGGTGGTGTGGAAGGTAAATTCGGCGCACCGCCCGTGGCGCGCTGCAATTCGAAGGCATTACATCAACCCCGCCGCGCGCCCAGCATCAGACGATTCCGAATACCTTACAAACAGCTGTCATAAACTCGTCATATAGCTATCGATTCAGAACTGTCCGACCCCCATCAAGGTAACAACGCACCCCGACGACCGCATCGACCGACGCTTACAATCGGCGCATGTCCACCATGCGCCTCTTCTACGCCCTCTGGCCCGACGCCGCCCTCGCCAATACCCTGGCCGGCTGGGCCGGGCAGGCCCGGCCCGCCACCGGCGGGCGGATCATGCGCACCGAGACCTTGCACCTGACGCTCGCCTTCCTCGGCAACATCGACATGGAAACCGCCGAGGAACTGATCGACGCCACGCCCGTGCATCGCCTTGAACCCGGCGCCCTCACGCTCGACCAGTACGGCGTCTTCAACCGCCAGCGCATCCTCTGGGCCGGCCCCTCCCGCACCCCCGACGACCTGCAAGCCATCCACGACGGCCTGTGGCTATGGCTGTCCGGCTACGGCGTTCAAGCGCCCGCGCAACCGTTCCGTCCCCACGTCACCCTGCTGCGCGACATCGACCCCGCCAAGGCCCCGGAAGCAGCCCCCGAACCGCTGACCTGGCACTACGACCGCATGGTGCTCGTCGCCTCTGAATCCAGGCAGGATGGCAGCCGCTACCGCGTCGTCGCCCAATCCCGCCCACAGCCCCACCCTCAGCCCGCCGCCTGAGCGCTCTGGCACAATCTGCGGGTCGCAACGACCCGGGATCCCCATGATCATCCTGCTCGACCAAGACGGCGTGCTCGCCGACTTCGAACACGCCTTCATCGACGCCTGGCGCGCCCGCCATCCCGATATCGCGCCGGTGGCCTTCGACGACCGCAAGTCCTTCTACATCCGCGAGGACTACGCGCCCGAGTTGCGCGCCAAGGCCGAAGCCATCTACACCGCGCCCGGCTTCATCCGCAGCCTGCCGCCCGTGCCCGGCGCGCTCGATGCCGTCAAGGAACTGCTGGCGCTGGGCATGGACGTGCGCATCTGCACCTCGCCGCTGTCGCAATTCGAGAACTGCGTGGCGGAGAAATACCTGTGGGTGGAAAAGCACCTGGGCCGCGACGCCACCAACCGGCTGATCCTGACCAAGGACAAGACCCTGGTCCACGGCAACCTGCTGATCGACGACAAGCCTCGCATCCTGGGCGCGGTCAAGCCGCGCTGGAAACACATCCTGTTCGACGCGCCCTACAACCGCGAAGTGACCGACCGCCCCCGCATCACCTGGAGCAACTGGCGCAACGTGCTGGCGGGCGAGCTATACGCGGCGGACGCCTAGCGCGCGGTCCCGCAAACGGACCCGCATGACGACATGCATCGATCTGCGTCAAGGCCGGGCGTGAACCGCCGCCGTGAAACGCCACCCAATGCCGGCCCGCGGGCCGGCATTTTTTTTCGCCCGCCACATGCCCGGCACAGGCACGCCCCGCGGGCGCGGCGACGCGCGATCGCCTCAAGGCAGCGAACGTCGGTTTGTTATGGAAAATTCCAATTGACAAAAATAGTAAATAAATAATTAAAAATCCATGGTTTGAGATTTTTCTTATTAAACCTCTGATTACTTCTACTTAGTCTTAAGACTCCCCCTTTCCCCTGCGAGCCGGCATGACGCGCACGGGAACCTCGCGGCGGCGGCATTGCCCGCGCCAGACCGCGCCCGCCGCTGGCGCGCCAGGGAAGTTCATGCACAGACAAGTAGGTGATTCAAATGGAAGGTCGTCCTTTCCGCCCGCGCCAGCTCTCGCTACTGATCGGCTTCCTGCTGCTCCCCTCGGCATACGCCGGACAAGACGCTCCCCCGACCATGCCTCGCAATCCCGCAAAAGAAGTCACGCCGCACGATCTGGATCCGCAGGGCGAGAACTTCTGGGGTACGGATGCCACGCTCATCTCCAACGATGGCAACACGATTTTGGGACTTAGCTGTATCGCCACCGCGCCGGGATCGAACGGGTGCTCGACCAGCGCCCTCGTCTGGACCAATGGCTTGGCCAACCCGACGGTCCTGGAGGCGCATGGCAACCGGCACACCCATGCCGCGGCGGTGTCCGCCGATGGTGGCATCATCGCGGGATACGGCGCGCTACCGTCGGGCTCCAGAGTTGCGACCGCCTGGATCAACGGCCCCACCTACACGGCGATCCAACTGCACCACGACCTCGACAAGTTCACCTCGCAAGCGACCGGGATTTCCGCCGACGGCTCGGTGATCATCGGAACCGCGTCCGGATGGGCGGGAAATATGCAGTCGTACCGCAACCAGGCGCTCTTGTGGAGCAATGGCTCGACCATGGCCACGCAACTCCAGGCGCTTCCCGGCGATTCGAGCTCCACCGCCGGGTTCGTCTCCGCTGACGGCTCGGTGATTGCGGGATCCTCCTTCAGCGGTTCCTACCAACAACACGCCGTCACCTGGACCAACGGCTCCACCACCGCGACCGACCTGGGCGTAAGCGAAGGCCAGTCTGCTTCCGGCGTGACCGGCATTTCCGCCAATGGCTCCGTCATCGTGGGCTGGTCCGGGGACGCCGAAGCGTTCAACCGGCAGGCCGTCTCCTGGACCAACGGCGCGACCTCCCCCACCAACCTGGGCACGCTCGAGGGCGGCACGGACTCCATCGCCAAGGCCGTGTCCGCCGATGGCTCGGTGATTGTCGGCAACGCCAATCTCGGCGCCCACCCGGAGCTCACGCATGCGGTGTCATGGAGCCATGGCGCGACCACTCCAACGGATCTGGGATCCCTCCACCCATACGACTCGTCGACCGCCACCGCCGTTTCCGCCAATGGCGCGGTCATCATCGGTTCGTCATCCGCCCCCAGTTTCTGGAACTACGCTGTGGCCTGGATCAACGGCGCCACCACGCCCACGGCCCTGGGAACCCTGGGAAGCAACTACAGCCAGGCCAATGCCATCTCGGCCGACGGAACCGTCGTCGTCGGGTCATCTCTGGTCCCCGGCGGCGATATGCATGCCGTCCTGTGGAAGCTTCCCGCGCCAACGCCGAATCCTGATCCCGATCCTGATCCCGATCCGAATCCCGATCCCGGCCCCAATCCCGACCCCAATCCCGATCCCGATCCCGGCGAGGATGACGACGGCATCGTCATGGTCGATGTGGACAACACCATCCAGACCGTCGGCAGCCTGGCCAACGACACCTTCTCCGCCTTTGAAACCCAGCGCCTGGCCCTGGACCGCCTGCGGCGCGGCTGCGATGCGTCCACCCCTGGCACGTCCTGCTATTCCCTCATGACCGACCTGGGCAAGGCCGGCTCGGACGCCCACACGCTTTCCGGCGTCTCGTTCGGGCACGCCTTCACCGAGCACTTCTCCGCAGGCGTCTCCCTGGCCACCTCCGTCGGACAAGCCCTGCCCGGCAGCCTGAACCGCAAGGGCGGCAACCTGGGCGGCGGCCTGCATGCCCAATGGCGCGGCGGCACCCCCGGCGGCAGCTGGTACTTGCGCGGCGCTGTCGCCGCCAATACGCACGGTATCGAACGCACCCGCACAGTCATGAACCACACCGAAGCAGGATCCGGCAACAGCCGCATCAAGGGCTGGGAAGCCTCGCTCGAATTGGGCCGCACCCACGCCCTGAACCGGGCCGCCTCCGTGAGCTACTACGGCGGCCTGCGCCGCAGCGACCTGCGCATGGCCGGCTATACCGAGGACAATGCAGCCTTCCCCTTCACCTATGCCGACGCATCCTACCGCCTGACCACCGCCTATGTCGGCGCCACCTATGCAAAGCCCTTGTCGCCCAAGCTGACCTGGTCGCTCAACGCGGAACTCGAACAGGATCTTTCCGGCCACGGCCCCCGCGTCATCGCCACGGCCGAGCACATCGGCAAGCTCAACATGGATTCGGATTTCACACGCACCCGCGCACGCCTGTCCTCCACCGCGTCCTATGCGCTGAACCCCAAGTTCCGCATCAACATCACGCCCTACGTCGGACGCACCGCCACCCGGGAAACCGACTTCGGCGTCACCGTGGGCATCAGCGGCAGGTTCTGAACCGAACCAGGATGGTGCGAGCGGGGGCGCTATCCAGCTGACATGGTTTGGATCTATCCTGTACGGCGACATGCCCTGTACAGGAGCGTTTCCATGAATCTGCATCGCCTGCTCAAGCAGCGGGAAGCCGACAAGAAGCCGCTGCGCGTCGCGCTGCTGGGCGCCGGCAAGTTCGGTTCCATGTTCATGAGCCAGGCCGCGCGCACGCCCGGCCTGCGCCTGGTGGCGGTGGCCGACCTGTCGCCGGGACGGGCGCGCGCCGCGCTGACCCGGGTGGGCTGGCCGGCGGCCGCGCTCAACGCCGAGAGCACCGCCG
Source organism: Achromobacter sp. 1011811831 (assembly GCF_059760905.1). Classification (NCBI taxonomy): domain Bacteria; kingdom Pseudomonadati; phylum Pseudomonadota; class Betaproteobacteria; order Burkholderiales; family Alcaligenaceae; genus Achromobacter; species Achromobacter sp. 1011811831. The sequence continues at coordinate 13,894 of NZ_JCBANG010000006.1, read as the reverse complement.
ACGCGCTCAAGAACGGCAAGGTCTATTTCACCGACGACACCGATGCCGTCATCGCCAGCCCCGACGTCGAGATCGTGGTCGACGCGACCGGCCAGGCGGCCGCCGGCGTCGAGCACGTGCTGGCGTGCTGCCAACACGGCAAGCACATCATCATGGTCAACGTCGAGGCCGACGCGCTGGCCGGGCCGCTGCTGGCGCGCCGCGCGCGCGAGGCCGGCATCGTCTATTCGCTGGCCTACGGCGACCAGCCCGCGCTGATCTGCGAAATGGTCGACTGGGCGCGCGCCTGCGGCTTCGAGGTCATGGCCGCCGGCAAGGGCACCAAGTACCTGCCCGAATTCCATACCTCCACGCCCGACACGGTCTGGCCGTACTACGGTTTCACCGCTGAAATGGTCGCCGCCGGCGATTTCAACGCGCAGATGTTCAACAGCTTCCTGGACGGCACCAAGAGCGCCATCGAGATGGCCGCCGTGTCCAACGCCACCGGCCTGCAGCCCTCGCCGTCCGGCCTGCACTTCCCGCCCTGCGGCGTGGACGACCTGGCGCGCGTGCTGCGGCCGCGCGAGGACGGCGGCATCCTGCACCATCGCGGGCAGGTGGAAGTGGTGTCGTCGCTGGAGCGCGACGGCCGGCCGGTATTCCGCGACCTGCGCTGGGGCGTGTACGTGACGCTGGCGGCCGACAGCGACTACGTGCGCCGCTGCTTCAAGGAATACGGACTGGTCACCGATCCCGGCGGCAACTACACCGCCATGTACAAGCCCCATCACCTGCTGGGCCTGGAACTGGGCGTCAGCGTGGCCAGCGTCGGCCTGCGCCGCGAACCCACCGGCGCGCCGGCCGGCTGGCATGGCGACGTGGTGGCCACCGCCAAGCGCGACCTGCCCGCCGGACAGGCGCTGGACGGCGAAGGCGGCTACACGGTTTATGGCCGGCTGATGCCGGCGCGCGATTCGGTCGAGGAAGGCTACCTGCCGCTGGGCCTGTCGCACCAGGTCAAGCTCAAGCACGCCGTGCGCCAGTCGCAGCCGATACGCTGGCGCGATGTGGAATACGACGAGCAGTCCACGGCCTTGCGCTTCCGGCGGGAGATGGAGCAGATCTTCGCGTAGGGCTACTGCGGTAAAATCGAGTGATCGGATTTACGGAGGCCGCCCATGCCGGACTCGAACGAATTTTCGCTGCGGGAGCGCCAGCGCGCATTCGACAACGCCCTGGCAAGCCAGCGCCTGGAAGGTCTGGAGCCTGATGCGCGCACGGTTGCGGAACTGGCCTTGGTCGTGAAAGGCGAACTGACTTTCGACACCGTACTGGAACGCCTGCAAACGCGGATCACCGCCGGTGAGTTCCAGCAGATGCCGGTCCGGTAGACCGGCATTTTTCTACCGCCAGCGCTGTCCAGGATATGGTCAAGTACCCGGCAAACGCGCATGATCCTTACGTCGATCAGAAATCAGGCGTATTGAAGAATCGTCTGGGCATTGCCGACGATGCCATCCTCCAGAGGGTCGAGGCCTCCCTCACGTTCCTGCGGTCCTATGAAGTGGCGCGAACTCCCATCCAGGGAGTGTTCGACCTGGCCCATCTGCAAGCAATCCACAAACGGCTGTTTGGCGACCTCTATGACTGGGCCGGCCAAATCAGGACCGTCGACATATCGAAAGGCAATACGCGCTTCGCGAGTTTTCAGCAGATAGAGAGCTACGCGCCCGAAATCACTCGGCCGCTGCAACGCGAAAAGTACTTGAGGGGCCTCGACATCGACATGTTCTGCCAGCGCGCAGGACACTATCTAGGCGAATTCAACGTCCTGCATCCTTTCAGGGAAGGCAATGGCCGGTCGATCCGCGAGTTCATCAGCCAACTCGCGCGCGACGCTGGATATGCCCTGAACTGGACGGGCATAGAACAGGCAGAAATGATCCAGGCTTCGATCGAAGCCTACCAAGGTGACTCTTCGCACCTGGCCCGCATCATTCGCAGCCGCATCACAGATCTCGGTCAGGAACGCGGGCTCAACACCTAGGCCGGAATCCGATTCGGGATAAGGGGAGTCCGCCACGAATACACTCGAAGCGGACTCGGCACATGGCACTAGCCCGGCCGCGCATGGTGAAATCAGCTTGCAAGCAAGCGCAGCCCAGGCAATACCTCAAACCGGCGCCGGACGCTCCGCCTGGAACAGCCGCAGCCGATCCGCCGCATTGCGCAGATGCTGTTCCGCCGCGCGGCCAGCCGCGTCGGGATCCCCCGCCTCGATGGCCGCGAAGATCGCCTGGTGTTCGCTCTGCACCGCCGCCATGCGCTCGGTGTACATGCGCGCGGTGTTGTTGCGCGCGCTGCGGATCACGCGGCGCACGTTGGCTTCCAGGTAGTCGTTCAGCGCCACCAGGTGCGGGTTGTGGGTGGCCTGCACGATGGCGAGGTGGAACTGGTAGTCCTCTTCGTCGCCCAGCTTGTCGTTGACCAGCGCGTATTCCATGCCGACCAGCGCCTGCTTCATCTTCTTCAGGTCCTGGTCGCCACGGCGCTGCGCGGCGTAGCGCGCCGCCGTCACCTCGATGGACAGCATCAGTTCCAGGATGTGTTCCAGCTCCTGGCTGTCGCCCGGCGCGGGCGCGGCGATGCGGAAGGCGTTCTTCTGGAAGTTGGGGTCCACGAACACGCCGCTGCCTTGCTGCGAGGTGACCAGGCCCTCGGACTTCAGGCGGGCCAGGGCCTCGCGCACCACGGCGCGGCTGACGGCGTAGATTTCGGTCAGCTGCTTCTCGGTGGGCAGGCGGTCGCCGGGCGCGAGCGCGCCCTGGCGGATCTGTTCGGCCAGGGCGTCGGCCACTGACGCGGACAGCGAACTGCGGGGCGCGGCGCGCGCGGAATCCTGATCTTGACTGGGCTGCATAGGGAAACGTGAAGATTCGGCGGCTCGCGGGGCGGCCGCCTTGGGCTTATAGGAATGTCTCGACGTTCTGTTGCGGCGGACGCCTGCGAAAAGTATAGGGTTTGCCGGTATGCCGGGCGCCGCCGCACTGCACTTTACGCGATATAGATGCCCCCGTTCACCTGCATGACCTCACCGGTCACGAAGGCCGCCAGCGGCGAGCACAGGAAGGCGATCGGGCCGGCGATTTCCTCGGCCGAGCCGAAACGGCGCAGCGGCGTGCTGGCCAGCAGCTGGTCACCCTTCTGGCCGATCAGGTCGTTGGTCATGGAGGTGGCGATGATGCCGGGCGCGACCGCGTTCACGCGCACCTTGGGCGCCAGCTCCAGCGCCAGGCTGCGGGTGAAGCTCTGCACCGCGCCCTTGGACGCCGAATAGGCGGCGTGCGCGTAGCTGCCGCGCTGGGCCGCCAGCGAGGTCAGCAGCACGATGGAGCCGTTCTCGCGCAGGTGGCGCTCGGCGGCGCGGCAGACGTAGAAGGTGCCGTCCAGGTTCACGCCCATCAGCTTCTTCCAGCCCTGGTCGGTGGTGTCGCGCACCAGGCTTTCCGGATAGATGCCGGCGCAGTGCACCAAGTGGTCCAGCCCGCCGAAGTCCTGAGCGGCCTGGGCCAGCGCCCGGTCACAGTCGGCCGAGGACGACACGTCCAGCGCGTAGGCGCGCACGCGCTCACCACCGGGATCCAGCTCGGCCGCCACCTGCGCCAGGCGCGCGCCATCGATGTCGGTCAATGCCAGGCGCGCGCCGTGCGCGGCCATCAGCCTGGCGGTAGCCAGCCCGATGCCGTTGCCCGCGCCCGTGATGGCGATCACCTGCCGTTCGAATGAAATCATCTTGTCTCCGTCTGCTTGACACGGCAAAAACGCTTGCCCTATGATTTATCGGACAACTTAATAAAGTTGCCTGACAACTTGCCTGAAAGCGTAAATCACTTGGCGCGAACAGGCAAGCGGATCAGAAAACACGGCGCCAAGCCGCAGGACAGGCAGGGGACAATCAGGTGGAAATCACCGGCAGCACAACCGTATACGCGATCGCGGCGGACCCGATCGCACACGTCAAGACGCCGCAGCGGCTCAACGCCCTGCTGCGCGAGCGCGGCGCCGATGGCGTCATGGTCCCGTTCCACGTCTCGCCCGACGGCCTGCCGGCGCTGTTCGCCGGCCTGCGCGGCTTGCGCAACCTGGGCGGGCTGGTCGTCACCGTGCCCCACAAGGAACAGGCCGCCGTCCTGTGCGACGAGATCACGCCGGCCGCGCGCCTGATCGGCGCCGTCAACGCGATCCGCCTGCGCGACGGCAAGCTGGCCGGCGGCAATTTCGACGGGCTGGGCTTCGTGGCCGGCCTGCGCGCCCAGGGCCATGAACCCGCCGGCCGCCGCGTCTACCTGGCCGGCCTGGGCGGCGCGGGCAAGGCCATCGCCTGTGCCCTGGCCGACGCCGGCCCGGCCCGCCTGGATCTGTACAACCGCTCCCCCGAACGCGCCCGCGAGTTCGCCGCGCGCCTGTCGGCCGCCTACCCCGCGCTGGACATCCGCCTGGCCGACGCCGCGCCCGGCGCCGATTGCGAGATCGCCGTCAACGCCACTTCGCTGGGCCTGTCCGACACCGATCCCCTGCCCTTCCCCCTTGATGCGCTGCCCGCCGGCGCGGTCGTGGCCGACGCCGTGATGAGCCGCGTCGACACGCCGCTGCTGCGCGCCGCCGCCGCGCGCGGCCTGCGCACGCACGCCGGCCTGCACATGCTGGAAGGACAGATCGCCGAGATTGCCCGCTACCTGGGCATACCGGAGTCGCGCTAGGGTCCGCCCCGCCAGCGCGCTCGCTTGATCCACGGATTCACCACACTCCCGTTCCACGGAGGAGACACGCATGAAATTGGCTTTCACCACCGGCCTGCTGTGCCTGGCCGGCATCGCCGCCTCGGCGCAGGCCGCGCCCGTCAAGATCGGCCTGATCGAGACGCTGTCCGGCCCGCAGGCCTCGACCGGCCTGATCTTCCGCGCCGCGGTCAAGTACCAGCTGGACCGCATCAACGCCGCCGGCGGCTGGAACGGCCAGCCGCTGGAACTGGTCGAGTTCGACAACCAGGGCGGCCCGGTGGGCGCGTCCGACCGCTTCCGCGCGGCCGCCGCCGAAGGCGTGCAGATCCTGGTGCAGGGTTCCTCGTCCGCCATTTCCGGCCAGCTGACCGAAGACGTGCGCAAGCACAACCTGCGCAATCCCGGCAAGGAAGTGCTGTTCCTGAACGTGGGCGGCGAGGCGCTGGAACTGACCGGCCAGAAGTGCCACTTCTACCATTTCCGCTTCGCCACCAACGCCGACCTGCGCGTCAAGGCGCTGACCTCGGTCATGTCGGCCGACGGCACGCTGGGCAAGCGCGTCTACGCCATCAACCAGAACTATTCCTGGGGCCAGGACATGGAAGGCGCCACCGAGCGCTTCGCCAAGCAGTACGGCTATGAAGTGGTCGGCAAGACCCTGCACGAGGTCAACAAGATCCAGGACTTCGCGCCCTATGTCGCGCGCATCCGCTCGGCCAATCCCGACACCGTCATCACCGGCAACTGGTCCAACGACCTGCTGCTGCTGATGAAGGCCACCCAGGCCGCCGGCCTGAAGGTGCGCTTCGCCACCGTGTTCCTGGACCAGGTGGGCAATCTGGCCAACGCTGGCGAAGTCGCGCTGGGCCACTACATCGCCCACCCGTACAACATCGAGGCCGCCGGCGAGGAAGGCGCCAGGTTCGCCGAGGACTACAAGGCCAAGACCGGCCACTACCCCAGCTACACCGAGCCGCAGACCGTGATCGGCGTCACCTTCCTGGGCGAGGCGCTCAAGCAGGTCAAGCCGCAGGACGGCAAGCTGTCGGTGCCGGAACTGGCCAAGGCGCTGGAGAAGGTCACCTACACCTCGTCGCTGGGCACTTACACCATGCGCGCCGAGGACCACCAGGTGCAACTGCCGATGGTGGTGTCCAAGGTCGGCAAGAACGCCAAGTACAAGGCCGACGACACCGACATGGGCTTCGAGCCGGTCAAGGTGCTAAGCGCCGCCGACGTGTCGGCGCCGGTGCAGTCCACTTGCAAGATGGTCCGCCCGAACTGATGCGGCTGGGGGCGGGCCGCGCTCGCGGCCCGTCCGATCACCCGCAGGAAACAACGCCCGCCGGCGCGGGGCCGGCCACGACAGGGCGCGATGGATCGCGCGGCGCATCGCGCCCGCGCGCAGGATTTATGGAGCGGACATGGAATACTTTACCGTCTCGCTGTTGAACGGCGTGATTTACGGCCTGCTGCTGTTCATGGTGTCGGCAGGCCTGACACTGATTTTCGGGATGATGGGCGTGCTGAACTTCGCGCACGCCTCGTTCTACATGATAGGCGCCTATGCCGCCTATACCTTGACCCCGGTCACGGGCTTCTGGGCCGCGCTGGCGCTGGCCACCGTGATCTCGGGCGCGCTGGGCATGGCGGTGGAGCGCTACTTCCTGCGCCGCGTGCACAAGTTCGGCCACGCGCAGGAATTGCTGGTCACCTTCGGCCTGGCCTTCATCGTGGCCGAGCTGGTCAAGCTCTTCTACGGCGACTTTCCGGTCGACTACCGCGTGCCGCAGTTCCTGAACTTCGCGGCCTTCCGCGTGTTCGACGCCGACTACCCCTTCTACCGCCTGCTGATGGGCGGCGTGTCGCTGGCCATGTTCGCGGCGATCTACCTGCTGCTGTCTCGCACCCGCGTCGGCATCGTGGTGCGCTCGGCCATCTACCGCCCGCGCATGGCCGAGGCGCTGGGCCACAACGTGCCGCTGGTGTTCATGAGCGTGTTCGGCGTGGGCGCGGCCATGGCCGGCCTGGCCGGCGCGGTGGCCGGCGCCTTCTACACCACCAACCCCAACATGGCGCTGGAACTGGGCGTGCTGGTGTTCGTGGTGGTGGTCGTGGGCGGACTGGGTTCGCTCGGCGGCGCCATGATCGCCTCGCTGCTGATCGGCCTGATCAGCTCTTTCTCGGTCGGCATCGACGCCAGCCTGGCCACGCTGTTCGGCCTGTTCGGCGCCGGTGAGTGGGCCGAGAGCATGGGCGGATTGATGACGGTGAAGATATCCAGCCTGGCGGCGACCCTGCCCTTCCTGCTGATGCTGGTGGTGCTGCTGGTCAAGCCTTCGGGCCTGAAGGGAGAACAGGCATGAGCCAATCGACAACCCATGCTCGCCGCGCCTCGGGCGCGCTGCTGCTGATCCTGTGCGTGGCCGCGCTGTGCGCGCTGCCCTGGCTGCTGCCCCCGGGCCAGCTGGTGGCCGCGGTGCAGATGCTGATCGCGGCGCTGTTCGCCTGCGCCTTCAACCTGCTGGCCGGCCAGGGCGGCATGCTGTCCTTCGGCCACGCCGCCTACTTCGGCGTCGGCACCTTCGCCACCATCCATGCCATGAACGCGCTGGGCGGCGCCGGGCTGCTGCCCACGCCGCTGATGCCGCTGGTCGGCGGCGTGGCCGGCCTGCTGTTCGGGCTGGTCGCGGGCTGGTTCGCCACCATGCGGTCGGGCGTGTATTTCTCGATGATCACGCTGGCCCTGGCCGAGCTGCTGCACGCGCTGGCGCCACACCTGAAGGGTGTGTTCGGTGGCGAGGCCGGCCTGTCGGCCATGCGCATGCCGGCCTGGGGTTTCTCGTTCGGCTCGGACATCGAGGTCTATTTCCTGGTGCTGGCCTGGGTGCTGGTGTCGCTGGCGGCGCTGTACGGCCTGACCCGCACGCCGCTGGGACGGCTCACGCTGGGCCTGCGCGAGAACGCGCACCGCCTGCGCTACCTGGGCTACCGTCCGCACACGCTCAAGACGCTGGTGTTCGCGCTGTCCGCCATGTTCGCCGGCATCGCCGGCGGCCTGCAGGCGCTCAACATCGAGGCCGGCAACTACGTGTTGTTCGAGGTCAAGCTGTCCACCGACGCGGTGCTGTTCGCCTACATCGGCGGCGTCAACGCCTTCCTGGGTCCGGTGCTGGGCGCGTCCATCCTGACCTTCCTGTCGCAGACGCTGGCCGACATCACCCGCTCGTGGCTGCTGTACCAGGGCATCCTGTTCGTGCTGGTGATGCTGTTCGTGCCGGACGGCCTGGTCGGCCTGGTGCAGCGCGCCGCCCGCTCGCTGCGCGAGCGCGGCCTGGCCGACTGGCTGCCGCGCGCCGCCGTATCGACGGCAGGCGGCCTGCTGCTGACGGCCGGCACGGTCTTCACGGTGGAACTGCTGCAACGCATGTTCGCCCGCGACTACCGCTCGCTGCTGGCCCTGAACCCCGACGCCGGCTGGCCGGCCATTTCCCTGTTCGGCCGCGAATGGGCGCCGCTGGCGCTGTCGACTTGGCTGATTCCGCTGGCGCTGCTGGCCGCGGGCCTCGTGGCCTGCCGCTGGGCGCTGGCGCTGTGGCGCGACGGCGACTCGGCCGCCCCCGCCCTGGAGACGGCGCAATGAACCACGACATCCTCACTCTCACCGACCTGCGCAAGTCCTTCGGCGACGCGCAGATCATCCGCGGCGTGAACCTGGCGGTGCGCGCCGGCGAACGCCACGCGGTCATCGGTCCCAACGGCGCCGGCAAGTCCACGCTGTTTCACCTGATGTCGGGCTCGTTCGCGCCGACGTCCGGCGACATCAGCCTGCAATCGCGCGCCATCGGCGGCCTGGCGCCCGAGCGCATCAACCGCCTGGGCCTGGCGCGCTCGTTCCAGATCACCAATGTGTTCCCGCGCCTGTCGGTGCGCGAGAACCTGCGGCTGGCGGTGCTGCGCATGCACGGCCTGGTCTACACCTTCTGGCGTCCCGTCGCGCGCAACCGCGCCGTCAACGAAGACGTGGACCGCCTGCTGGAAAAGGTGCGACTGGCGCCGCGCCAGCACGTGGCGGCCGGCGACCTGAACTATTCGGAACAGCGCTCGCTGGAAATCGGCATGACGCTGGCCTCGCGGCCGCGCGTGATCCTGCTCGACGAGCCCATGGCCGGCATGTCCCAGCATGAAGTGGACTACACGGTCGAGCTGATCAAGGACGTGACGCGCGACTGCACGCTGCTGATCGTCGAGCACGACATGCAGGTGGTGTTCTCGCTGGCCGACCGCATCAGCGTGCTGGTGTATGGCGAGATCCTGGCCACCGGCACGCCCGCCGAGATCCGTGGCGACGCCCGCGTGCGCGAGGCCTATCTCGGGGAGGAAGCCGTATGAGCCAGCACGCCACCCATCCCGCCGCCGCCTCCAAGGGGAACAACAACGCGCGCAGCGCGAAGGACGACGCGATGAGCGCGCAAACCGGGGAACTGCTCAGCCTGCGGGGCGTGCACGCCCACTACGGCAAGAGCCATATCCTGCATGGCATCGACCTGGCCATCGGCCGAGGCGAAGTCATCAGCCTGCTGGGCCGCAACGGCGCCGGCCGCTCCACCACCATGAAAAGCATCATGGGCCTGGTGGACGTGACCGGCGGGCAGATCAGCATCGAAGGGCGCGACATCACCAACAAGCGCCCCTTCGAGATCGCCCGCGCGGGCCTGGGTTTCGTGCCCGAGGAACGCGAGGTCTTCGCCAACCTGACGGTGGACGAAAACCTGCGCATGGGCGAGCAGCCGCGCCGCGCCGACGCGCCGTTCTGGACCGTCGAGCAGATGTTCGACTACTTCCCGCGCCTGAAGGAACGGCGCGGCACCCGCGCCGGCAACCTGTCGGGCGGCGAGCAGCAGATGCTGACCATGTGCCGCTCGCTGCTGGGCAATCCCAAGGTCATGCTGATCGACGAGCCGACCGAGGGCCTGGCGCCCAAGATCGTGGAAGTGATCGCCGACGTGATCCGCGACATCCACCAGCGCGGCGTGTCGGTGGTGCTGGTCGAGCAGAAGCTGACCATCGCGCTGAAGGTCTCCACCCGCGTCAGCGTGATGGGCCACGGCCGCATCGTTTTCGAAGGACCGCCCGCCGAGCTGCAGCAGCGCCAGGACGTGGTCCAGGAATGGCTGGCGGTCTGAGCCGCCGCCCACAACCATCATAGGCAATCATCTTGCAACAGACTCCCGACACCGTGTACGCCGACCTGCGCGGCCAGACCGTCGTCATCACCGGCGGCGCCAAGGGCATCGGCTACGCCGCCGCCCAGGCCTTCGTGCGCCAGGGCGCGCGCGTGGCCCTGCTGGACATGGACGAGGCCGCGCTGGCCGTCGCCGTCGCCGGCCTGCAGGCCGAGGGCGGCGAGGCCCTGGCCTGCCAGGCCTCGGTCACCGACGCCGACGCGGTCGAGCGCGCCTTCGCCCAGGTCGAGCAGGCCTGGAGCCGCATCGACGTGCTGGTCAACAACGCCGGCATCTCGGCCAACAAGCCCACGCTGGAAGTCAGCGCCGAGGAATGGCGCCGCGCCGTGGACATCAACCTGACCGGCGTGTTCCTGTGCGCCCAGGCCGCCGGCCGCCGCATGGTGCCGGCCGGCGCCGGCTGCATCATCAACCTGGCCTCCATGTACGGCGTGGTGGCCGCGCCCGACCGCGCCGCCTACTGCGCCACCAAGGGCGCGGTGGTGCTGCTGACCGAGACGCTGGCCGTGGAATGGGGCCCGCTGGGCGTGCGCGTGAACGCGCTGGCGCCCGGCTACGTCGAGACCGACCTGGTGCGCGACCTGGCCGCGCGCGGCCGCCTCGACCCCGAACGACTGAAGCAGCGCACGCCGCTGCGGCGCCTGGCGCAGCCGGCCGAAATGGCCGACCTGGCGGTGTTCCTGGCCTCGCGCCAGGCCGCCTACATCACCGGACACACCCTGGTGGCAGACGGCGGCTGGAGCCGCTACAGCTACCTCTAAAACTCTTCACGCCCGACATTTCTGGAGATTCACTCATGGCCACCCATCACCCGCTTGCGCCGCAAGCGCCCTGGCGCCAACTGACGGTCGACGCCAAGGACTGGCAACAGGCCGATCCGGCGCTGCTGTCCAACATGCTGACGCAGCTGCACTGGATCCGCGCCTTCGAGGAAGCGGTGCTGGAACTGGCCGCCGAAGGCCTGGTGCACGGCCCGGCGCACTCGTCCGTGGGCCAGGAAGGCGGCGCGGTCGGCTCGGTGCTGGCGCTGGGCGCCGGCGACCAGATCAACGGCTCGCACCGCGGCCACCACCAGTTCCTGGCCAAGGCGCTGCAACACGTCGCGCCGCAAGGGCTGGACCTGCGCAACCCGATCAACGCCGCCGTCGACGAAGTGCTGCAACGCACGCTGGCCGAGATCATGGGCCTGGCGCAAGGCTATTGCCGCGGCCGTGGCGGCTCCATGCACCTGCGCTGGCTCGAGGCCGGCGCGCTGGGCACCAACGCCATCGTCGGCGGCGGCGTGCCGCTGGCCGCCGGCGCGGGCTGGGCGCACAAGCACGCCGGCACCGACCGCGTGGCCGTGACCTACTTCGGCGACGGCGCGGTCAACATCGGCTCGGTGCTGGAAACCATGAACCTGACCGCGGCCTGGAAAACGCCGCTGTGCTTCTTCATCGAGAACAACCGCTACGCGGTCTCGACCACGGTCGAGGAATCCACCGCCGAACCGCGCCTGTCGGCGCGCGGCCTGGCCTTCAACATCCCGTCGTGGCAGGTGGACGGCATGGACCCGCTGGCCGTGTACCTGGCCATGTCGGAAGCCGTGGCGCACATGCGCGCCGGCAAGGGCCCGACCATCATCGAAGTGGACGTGTACCGCTACTTCCACCAGAACGGCCCCTTCCCCGGCAGCGCCTTCGGCTACCGCAGCAAGGACGAGGAAGCGCAATGGCGCCGCCGCGACCCGCTGGACAAGGTCGCCGCCGAGATGATCGGCCGCAAGCTCATCACCCAGGCGGAAGTCGACGCGCTGCGCCAGCGCTGCAAGGACGTGATGAAGGACGTGGCCGGCCGCCTGACCGAGGCCGCCGACGGCGGCAAGCGCCGCGTGCGCGCCGACCTGTGGCCCAGCCCTGACTTCCGCGACGTGGGCCTGCGCAGCGACGGCTCGGAACTGGCCGGCCTGCGCTACCAGGAAGCCTCGGAACACGCCGGCGAGCGCGTCGAGCGCAAGTTCGTCGACGCCATCGCCGACGTGCTGGACCGCCGCATGGAAACCGATCCCGGCGTGGTGGTGCTGGGCGAGGACGTGCACCGCCTGAAGGGCGGCACCAACGGCGCCACGCGCGGCCTGAAGGACAAGTATCCGGACCGCGTGCTGGGCACCCCGATCTCCGAGAACGCCTTCGCCGGCCTGGGCGGCGGCCTGGCCATGGACGGCCGCTACCGTCCGATCGTCGAGTTCATGTACCCCGACTTCATGTGGGTCGCGGCCGACCAGGTCTTCAACCAGATCGGCAAGGCCCGCCACATGTTCGGCGGCGACATCGACGTGCCCTTCGTGCTGCGCACCAAGGTCGCGATGGGCACGGGCTACGGCTCGCAGCACTCGATGGACCCGGCCGGCATCTTCGCCACCGCGCCCGGCTGGCGCATCGTGGCGCCGTCCTCGCCCTACGACTACGTCGGCCTGATGAACACCGCGCTGGCGTCCAAGGATCCAGTGCTGGTGATCGAGCACGTGGACCTGTACGGTTCGTCGGGCGAGGTGCCCACGGGCGACCTGGACTATGCCATCCCCTTCGGCAAGGCGCAGGTGCGCCGCCAGGGCGGCAAGGTCACCATCCTGACCTACCTGTCCATGGTCAGCCGCGCGCTCAAGGCCGCCGAGGCCGCCGGCGTCGACGCCGAGATCATCGACCTGCGCACGCTGGACCGCGCCAGCCTGGACTGGGACACCATCGGCGAGAGCATCAAGAAGACCAACAACGTGCTGATCGTCGAACAGGGCGCGCGCGGCACGTCCTACGGCGCCATGCTGGCCGACGAGATCCAGCGCCGCTGGTTCGACTGGCTGGACCAGCCCGTCAAGCGCGTCACGGGCGGCGAGGCCTCGCCCAGCATCTCCAAGGTGCTGGAACGCGCCGCCTTCGCCGACACCGAGGAAGTCATGGCCGGCCTGGCCGACGTGCTGGCCGACCTGGGAGAGCAGGCATGAACGCGCCCGAACAGGCCCGCCTGCGCATGACGGTGCCGATGGAAGTCGGCATCTGCTGCGCAGACCTGGACAGGATGCTGGCCTTCTACACCGGCGTGCTGGGGCTGGCGCTGGTCAACCGCGTGAGCGTGCCCGCCGACAAGGCGGCCGCCACCGGCCTGACCTCGGCCGGCTACGACGTGGCGCGGCTGCAGACCAGCTACGGCGAGCGCGTCAAGCTGCTGCAGCCCGCCGTGGCGCCCCAGCCGCGCCCGGCCGCCGGCGCCATCCTGGACCGCCAGGGCGCCACCTATCTCACCTTCATCGTGCGCGACCTGCCCGGCGTGGTGCGCCAGCTGCAAGCGCAGGGCGTGACGTTCGACAGCGCGCCCGCGCCGATGGAAGTGCGCCCCGGCACCTGGCTGGCGTTCTTCCGCGATCCCGAAGGCAATGTGCTGGAGCTGGTGGAGTACGAAGACCCCGCCGCCTATCGACCCGACCTCCAGCCCGACACGGCCGCCGCCGCTGAATAGGACATCAACGTGGCATACCTCATCAAGCTTCCCTCCGTGGCCGCCGACACCTCGGGCGGCAATCTGCACCAGTGGCTCAAGCAGGAAGGCGACACGGTCGCCGTCGGCGACGCGCTGGCCGAAATCGAGACCGAGAAGGCCATCGTCGAGATCAACGCCGAACACGCCGGCGTGCTCGGCCGCATCGTCGTGGCCGCCGGCGCCGCGTCGGTGCCGGTGAACACCGTGCTGGGCGTGCTGCTGGCCGACGGCGAGGACGCCTCCGCCATCGAGCGCGCGCTGGCCGAACAGGGCGTGGCCCCGGCCGCAGCACCGGCTGCCGCAGCACCGGCTGCCGCACCCCCCGCCTCTTCGAGCTGCGCCGCCACCACGACCTGCGCGCCCGCCACGGCC